>CAZLOQ010000003.1:70150-97497 GCA_964561125.1 uncultured Chitinophaga sp.
GATCTGGTCAAAAACTTCCGTCGCCGATTTCCCACAGAGGCTGGCCGTCCAGAGACTCTGCTGACGGTTTCACAGCTCCGCAGAAACTGTCGAAGATCCTACCACCGGTCATAGGGGTTGTCGGCGATCGTCGTCCCTCCCCTGAACGTCTCACGTCGATCCTTTTTGTACACAAAGTCTCTGCAGGATCTCCGTCAGCTTTGCGGCAGCGCGAACATAGCGGTTGCTGGCGGCAGTGGGTGTCAGGGCAAGCACTTCGGCGGTTTGCAGGTTGGAAAGTTGTTCAAAGTGGCGCAGAGCCAGCACTTCGCGGTCGATTTCGGGCATTGAATTGAGCGCCTGCTGGAGCTGTTCGATGTCCTCGGCCCGCATGAGCTGCTGGCTGGGGGAAGTCAGCTGGTCCGCGAGAAAGTGGGCTATAGAGAGACCGGTGTCACCTGTCGGTAATTCGTGGGAAAGCTGAATCTCACGTCCGGCATCGCGGCGGTGGCAGAGTTCACGACGGTGGATATCGATGAGCGTCTGCAGCGCCAGTTGTCGAAGCCAGATGAACACGCTGACGGCGGGGTTGCTCAGGAATTCAGGCAGGCGTCTGGAGGCGACAACCCACGTTTCCTGGAGCACATCCGCCGCGTCCACTCGCCCCCGGATTCGCGGATCGATACGGAAGCGGATGATGCGTTCGAGTCGCTGGAGCGATGCGGAGAAGATTTCTGCGAGCGCGGGTTCGCCCCGTTTCTGCAGCCGCTGAAGATCATCGTCTTCATTGTTTGCCATCAGCCAGCTCCACAGGAATCACCGTCACGCAAAAAATTACCGCCTCTGCTGATTCCTCCAAACACCGATCCGGGGTAGTGTGCACAGTTTTTTACCAAATCCCTGCGACTTTCCGAAAAAGCGCGTGGATTGCCAGCCCCGCTGCCCGGAATCACGTCATCGGGTCCCGAAACGCCCCCAAAGCCACTCCACCAACACAAAGGTCATTCACTATGTTCATGTCCCGCACCCCCGCACTCCTCATCACTGCCCTGCTCATTTCTTCCCCCCTGGTCGCTCAGGACGCACCCAAACGTGGTGCGGGCGGACGTCCGGGCTTTCCCGGCCGCGGTGAAGGCATGCAGGCGGGACAGCGAATGGGAATGATGCCGCTGATGAAGGCCCTGGACGCCGATCAGGACGGCACCATTTCGGCCGCCGAAATCCAGAACGCCTCGAAAGCCCTTGCCGCACTCGACAAAAACAACGACGGATCACTCAGCCCCGAAGAACTCCGGCCGGACCTGTCCCAAGTGGCCGCTGCCGCCGGACGCCCCGGACAGCCAGGTGCTCCCGGACGCCCTGCCCAGCCGGGTGCCGGTGGTGCGCCGTCACGTGAAATGATGGCCCGCATGTTCGAAATGCGCGACATGGACAAGGACGGCAAGCTCTCCGGTGATGAAATTCCGGAACGCATGCGTCAGAATCTGGAGCGGATGGACACGAACGGCGACGGCGGCATTGACAAGGCCGAACTGGAACAGGCGATGGCACGCATGGCGGAACAGGCTGGCCGTCAGCCCGGCGGCCGCAGGACTGAGGGCAGGGACGGTGGCGAAGGTGTTCAGCCAAAGCGGCCTTCAGCGGAATGAATGAGTAATCTGGTGCTGATCTCAGGCTTGTAAGTGGAAGAGCGTGACATGAGCAGTTTTCGCAGGTCGCTGATTTCGCTGAGTATCGTGGCGATTGGTTTCTGCAGCACAACGGTCAGGCTGCGTGCCGACGAGGACGCGCAGCCTGCCACAGCAGAAGGCATCCAATTCTTCGAGTCCCGAATTCGGCCGGCACTGATGGAGCACTGTGCAAAGTGCCATTCGACCGAAGGTGGCCAGGGAGTCCGTGGCGGGCTCTCCATTTCCAGCCGTGAGGCCCTGCGAATCGGCGGAGAATCCGGCCCGGCGGTCGTCCCCGGCGACCTCTCACAAAGTCTCCTGTGGGATGCCATTAACCACAACGGCCTGCGAATGCCGCCCAGCGGAAAACTGCCGGCCGAGACAATCCGGGACTTCCGTCGCTGGATCGAAATGGGAGCTCCGGATCCCCGGGTGCCCACAGAGGCGGTGGTGCAGTCGAAAGTCACTCCGGAGGCGATTGCAAAAGGACGTGGTTTCTGGGCCTTCCAGGCTCCGCAGATGCCCTCCATCCCGCAGGGCTCTGAGTGGTCCGAATCTGCCATTGATCGTCTGATTGAATCGCAGTTTGCCGCCCATCAGCTGACCCCCGCAGCCGATGCGCCGCCGGCAGTTCTCCTGCGACGGCTCCACGTCTCACTCACCGGCCTGCCACCGACCCCCGCACAGCTTGATGCATTCCACGCCGAATGGTCGCGCGATCCCCGACAGGCCCTCGCGACTTCCGTCGACAGGCTGCTCGCTGCACCACAGTTCGGTGAACGCTGGGGGAGACACTGGCTGGACGCCGTCCGCTATGCCGAATCCACCGGCAAGGAAATTGATATCTCCTTTCCAAACGCATGGCGTTATCGGGATTACGTAATCGACGCCTTCAACGCTGACAAGCCCTACGATGCTTTCATCCGCGAACAACTCGCCGGAGATCTGCTCCCGGCACCCACGGATGACCAGTGGGCTCAACAACTCATCGCCACCGGTTTTCTGGCACTCGGGCCACGCTCTCTGATCGAACAGAATTCGCGTCAGTTTCAGGCCGATCTGGTCGACGAACAAATCGACGTCACTACCCGCGTGTTCCTCGGCGTCTCCGTCGCCTGTGCCCGCTGTCACGACCACAAGTTCGACCCGATCCCCCAGTCCGACTACTACGCTCTTGCCGGCATCTTTCAAAGCACGGAAACCTGCTTCGGGGGCGTTCGCAGCCAGCGTAATCGGCAGCCCAGCAAACTGATTGTGCTCCCTCTGGACGACCCCAATCCGGCCGATCAGCCGATGACCCGGGAAGAACTGGCCGAGCTGAAAAAGCAGCGCGACGAAGTACAGCAGGAAGCCATCGAAGCCCGCCGGGCACTCGCCCGCCCCCAAACTGGCGAAACATCTCCCCAGAACCGAATCGCCAACCAGTTCCTGCTCGATCAGCGAGCGACACAACTGACGACTCGCATTAACAGCGTTGACGTAAACGGCAAACCACTCACCGTCTGCATGGGTGTGCAGGACAGGGCACAACCCCGGAACGCCAGGCTGCTCATCCGCGGGGAGATCGATCAGGCGGCACAGGAAGTGCCTCGCGGCTTCGTTCAGGTGCTCAGTTCCGCAAACACAGTTCTGCCCGCCGATTCCTCCGGGCGACTGGAACTGGCCGACTGGATCGCCAGCCCCTCGAATCCGCTGACGGCCCGCGTGATGGTCAACCGCATCTGGCTGCATCTCATGGGCGAAGCACTCGTCCGCGAAACCGATAATTTCGGCTCATCGGGCCCAAAACCCGCCAATCAGGCCCTCCTTGACTACCTCGCCGTTCGCTTCATGGATTCCGGCTGGTCGGTGAAAAGCCTGATCCGCGAAATCGTGCTGTCGCGCGTGTACAGACTGTCCTCGGAATTTCAACAGGAGCGGTTTGAGCGGGATCCTGAAAACCAGTATTTCGCGCGGGCCAATGTGAGACGAATGGAAGCCGAAGTCATTCGCGACAGCATGCTGGCGGTCAGCGGCCAACTGGATCTCACACGTCCCCGCGGTTCCGTCATGGCACACTTCTCCTCCACGATTATCGGTCCCGATGGTCCCATTGGTGCCGTCATGGCACCCGCTGCTCCGGGAATGGCCGGCACAACAGCAACGCAGACACGAGGTCGCCCCGGTCTGCTCGGTCGCCCCGGACAGCGGCAGGGTGATCCGGCCATGGCGGGCGGCCTGTTCCCACGGCTGCGTGAACGCATGAACGGTGGTGGCGGCGGCAGTGTTTTCGACGCCAGCGTTCCCTGGCGTTCTGTGTATCTCCCCGTCCCCCGAAATGCCGTGCCCCGCTCTCTGGATGTCTTCGACTTTGCCGAACCCAGTATGGTCATTGGCCAGCGTGAGACGTCGAATACGCCCGCCCAGGCCCTCTACCTGCTCAACAACGCTTTTGTTATCGAACAAAGCGACGCGCTCGCTCGCCGCCTCGAACAGTCCGAAAAAGACAATGACGCCCGCATTACTCAGGCATTTCTGCTCATCTTCAGCCGCCGGCCCCTCCCGGAAGAACTGCAGGCCAGCCTTCAGTTTCTGGAGGACGCCGAACAGTCTGCGAAACCCTCTGAGGCGCTAAGTGCCTTCTGCCAGGCTCTGTTTGCATCGGCTGAATTTCGTTACGTGAATTAAGACTCAGGAATCATTCCATGACAATGCCCGCCTCCTTCCCTTCGCGTCGGGACATGCTGCGTTCGGTTTCTGCCGGATTCGGCAGCCTCGCTTTTGCCGGCCTTGCTGCCAGTTCCCTGCCTGCGGTTGCTCATGGAGCATTGTCGCCTGAACAGCCTCTGGCTCCCAGGCCCACCCACTTCCCGCCGCGTGCTCGCCGCGTGATCTTTCTCTGCATGCAGGGCGGCCCGTCGCACGTGGATACCTTTGATTACAAGCCAAAACTCGTCGCAGACGCCGGACGCAGCATCCGCCCCGGAAACGCTCGACTCATGGCACCGCTCCGGGAATTCAAACAGCGCGGCCAGAGCGGCCTGTGGATCTCTGATCTGTTTCCCGCAGTCGCTGAACACGCCGACAAACTCTGCCTGCTCCGGTCCATGCATTGTGATCAGCCCGTCCACCCGCAGGCGATGACGCAGATGCACACCGGCAACACCCAGTTCGTCCGCCCTTCACTCGGTGCCTGGACGCTGTACGGGCTCGGTACGGAAAACGACAGTCTGCCCGGCTTCGTGGCGCTCAATCCCCCTGCCGCTGCAGCTCAGAATTTCGGCAGCGCCTTTCTGCCGGCCATTTACCAGGGCAGCCGCGTTGGAGCACCGCAGCGCGGCCCCGCGATCGCTCGCCCCGCAGCAACAGCCACCACCCAGTCCGTTCCCGACATTCGCAACCCGCGATTGTCAAAAGATCTGCAGCGAAGACAGATCGACTTTATTCAGACACTCAACAAACAGAAGCTCGAACGCGAACAGTCTCAACCTGGTGTGGAAGGTGTGATTGAATCCTTCGAACTGGCGTTCCGCATGCAGGATGCCCTGCCCTCACTCATGGATCTTTCCTCTGAATCCGCATCCACGCTCGATCTGTATGGCATCAGCGGTTCAGGTCGCACGGCAGCCTTCGGCCGTCAATGCCTGCTGGCCCGACGGTTTGTCGAAGCCGGTGTCCGCTTCGTGGAACTCAACCACGGCAACTGGGATCACCATTTCCGGCTGGAGGCTGATCTGACCGCCCGCAGCGCAGAGGTCGACCAGCCAATCGCCGGACTGCTCGCCGATCTCGACCAGCGCGGGCTCCTGAAAGACACGCTCGTGATGTGGGGCGGCGAATTCGGCCGCACCCCCGATGCACAGGGCAGTGACGGCCGTGATCACAACAATCGGGGATACACGATGTGGATGGCCGGGGGCGGAGTCAAAGGGGGTTTCAGCTACGGCGCCACCGACGACTACGGTGCTGTGGCGGTGGAAAACAAATGCCACATCCACGACTGGCATGCCACCATCCTGCACCTGCTCGGCCTCGACCACACCCGACTCACCTACCGCTACGCCGGCCGGGACTTCCGACTGACTGACGTGTATGGAAATGTGGTTCAGGAAATTCTGGCCTGACCCCGGGCTTGCGCGAATCGTGCAGGGAGATTGGTTCTGTCGTCGCCACAGTGACACGGATGCCCCGGCGCCAACCGCAACGCATCGATTGTCTTTGCAGGACCTGTTTGCCTTTCTTTCCCGTCACCCCTCGGCTCCAGGTGCCGTGCGGTGGGACAACAGACCTGGTGCAACAGCCTGCTGAGCTGGCAGCGTTATTTCAGCGAGTAGCCGCTCTTTGCAAGCTTTTCAATGAGTCGAAGTTCGTTTTCGGCAGCGGCTTTGCCGCGTGGTTCCAGCATCCAGTTGCGAGCGGTGATGCCATCGGGTGTGGGGTGGCAATAAAGTGTGATCTGACGCGGCAGATGCTTTTTGAAGACGATGGAGACGCGGAGCAGGTGCCAGGCGGAGGAGATGAGGGCGAGGGAGCGGATGTTCTGCAGCCGGGGTTCAGCCTTGAGCAGTCGCTGGGTGTGTTTGGCGGCATCGGCGAGATCGGCGATGGGTTCTGTGGGGATGAGTGCGGAGTCGGGGATGCCGGCCTTGAGCGCGGCGTCGCGCATGCGGACAAGTTCTGATGGCTGTTGCGAATCGGCCGATCGGCCGCCGAACAGCAGCAGCAGCGGGGTGCGTTTGGCTTTGAACAGGGCGATGGCAGCAGTGATTCGCTGTTGCAGGTCGACGGAATCCGGAGCGCCGATGACCACAGCGGCGCCGGCCTGCTGGAAGGTGTCTTCGCGGAACACGTCCTTTGCAGTGAAATTCATGGTTTGATCCGGGGATGGAAGGCGTGCGGCGGTTCAGGGCTGACCGGGTGTGGCGGGTGTTTGTTTCGCGGGTGCGGGAAAGAGTGACTGATTGATGCGGCGAACATCGCCTTCAAGGCTGGCGGTTTTGATGCGGGTTGTGAGTCGCATTTTATCCGGTGGCAGGCAGGTATCGCCGCTGCAGGCCTGATAGCGGAGTTCGAAATTGAGCTCTGCTTCGGTGGCAGTTTCTTCGGGGTCGGTTTCAAGAAGTATATAGATCATGACTTTACCGTCGTAGACGTGGAGTACATCGCTGGTGCCCGGTGGCTGGAATTCATGGTGATCCGGGTACTTCACGCGTGTGAGGCGCACCTTGTGGGGGCTGGTGAGTTTGATTTCGGTGGGGATGAGATTGTCGGGTGCAGGGGGATTGGCGTTGATGTGCCAGTCATTGGCGATGGTGAGCTGGATGGCAACGGGGCACTTGCCACCGCGGGGAAGCTTGTCGAACATGGGGTAGAGCACGGCGCGAACGGGTTTATCAACACCATCGATGTCCTGCAGGTCTTCTGCGGGGATGCTGGCGGAAGCGGGTTTGAGTGATTCTGGCGAGGCTTTGCCGCGGGTTGAAGCCGGTGCGGCCGGGGATGGCTCCTGTTTTCGTGTTTGCGGGAGCGTGAGCCTGGTGAGGAGATACTGCGGGACGGCGCGCCTGGGCAGTGCCGCGTTGTTTTGCGGAGCAGTGCTGAGCAGGTCCTGGATCGCCAGTGCGAGTCCGGCGCAGGATGCCGGGGAATCGCCGACTGTGCCGCTGAAGCGACCGAGCAGATCTCTGGCGATGGTGATGTATTCCGGGTGCTGTTTGCCGAGGCGGATGAGGTTGCGAACGGTGAGACTGTTTCCGGAGGGTGACACGGAGTCATAGGGTGAACAGGTGCGGGCAATGAGTTTTTCGTGGTCATGTGCGGTAAAGAAGAACGCCTTTTGTTCCGGGTCGTGAAAGAGCCGGATCTGTTGTTCCATGAGGGTTTCAGCGGCAGTGAGCCATTCGTTGCCGGAGGTAGTGGTGTGGAGTTCGAGGAGTGCAGAGACGAGGCAGGCATAGTCATCAAGCACAGCGCGTGGACCGGGCTTGCCGCTGCGCCAGGATCTGAGCAGCAGTCCGGAGTCATCGCGGAGATTTTTGAGCAGGAAGCGGGCGGCGTTTTCGGCCAGCTGCAGGTCGTCGCTGCGTCCCGGGAGTCTTCCGCTGACCGCCAGTGCCTGAATCATCAGGGCGTTCCATTCGGTGAGGACTTTGTCATCGAGGAAGGGGCGGGGGCGTTTACTGCGGGCATCGAGCAGCAGCTGGCGGCAGCGCGCCAGCTGTTCGCTGGAAGTGGCGTCCGGCTGCGGTTGTTTCGGGGGGAGGCGGAGGATGCGGCCGTGTTCGAAGTCCTGAGGTTCACTGAAACCGTAGGTGGTCAGGAAGAGTTCTTCGGAATCATCCGGGAGCAGATCACGGATTTCAGCTTCCGTCCAGACATAGAATTCGCCTTCGATTGCGTTGGTTTCGGCATCGAGTGCGGAGCAGAAGCCTCCGTCGGGGAGCAGCATTTCGCGGCGGAGGAACTGGACGAGTTCATCAATCACCTGCTGGTCGAGGGAGTTTGGCTGCAGAAGTGCTGCGCGGGAGTGAATTTCGAGGAGCTGGGCCTGGTCGTAGAGCATCTTTTCAAAGTGCGGAACGGTCCAGGTGCGTTCGGTGCTGTAGCGATGATAGCCACCGCCGAGGTGATCGCGGATGCCGCCGCGGGCAAGGCTGTCGAGCGAGTGGCGGACGATAGCCAGCAGTTCGGCATCGCTGCGACGGGAGGCGTAGTCGAGGAGAAAGGCGAGACGCGGCACATTGGGAAACCGCGATCCCTCCGGGCGCCGGGGATTGAAGTCAACGCCGCCCCAGACCGGATCATACTGGGCACGAATTCCGTCGGCGACGGTTTTAAGGAGTTCTTCGTTGAGTTCGCGGGGTTCGGCAAGCATGGAGATACCGGAGAGGCGACGAACTTCACGAGCCAGCATGGCGGACGTGCGATCGACGGCTTCGCGGTTGTTGGCCCAGAGATCGTGGATTCGCTGAGCCGCCGTGAGGAAGCCAACGCGACCATCCGGCGTATCTTCAGGGGGCAGATAGGTCGCTCCGGCCACCGGGTTGCCGGCAGCATCCAGAAACATGGAGAGCGGCCAGCCTCCGCCACCGCCAATGCCGGCTGCCTGCTGGTACACGATCAGGCTGGTCATGTAGATTTCATCCACATCCGGCCGTTCTTCGCGGTCGACTTTAATGCAGATGTAATGTTCGTTCATGTAGTCAGCAATTTTTTTGCTGCTGAAGACTTCGCGTTCCATGACGTGGCACCAGTAGCAGCTGCTGTAGCCGATGGAGAGGAACACGGGTTTGTTCTGTTCGCGAGCTGTTTCGAACGCTTCGGGCCCCCACGGATACCACTGGATGGGATTGTGGGCGTGCATGAGCAGATAGGGGCTGGATTCGCGGGCAAGCCGATTGGCGGGGCGTTCGGCGGGGGGGGCGACCGGGGGTTCATCGGCCGGAGCAGTTGCGGCGGGTTTGACGCCTGCGGGAGGAGCAGCGGGGGGCTTTTCGTCGGCCCGGAGAACGCTGCGAAGAAGCACGGTGGCAATGAGCAGGCAGGCGGTGGCGAGGACGCGGTGAAGCGGTCGGTAGGCAGTATTCTGTGGCATGAAAACCTCGACACGGCAAGTGCAGGCTGGACGGGGAGGGAAGACGGCGACAGGTGATCTTAGCGATGTTGGTGGCGAAGGGCACGACCGGACTGTTCGGATTGGGAAAAGGTCGGGTTAAACATCGAAAATTCGGAACGGCATCCGGTGGACGACTGAGAGTCGGGAGCGACACGGCAAAAGCAGGTTGCTTTTCGCCTTGGCTCCACTAGGATTTCCGCATTCTTCACCGCTTTCATCAGGGACTGTCAATGAACCACGTTCAGCGTGTTGCCGCCTATCTGCCGCAGATTGAAGCAGCTGACCCCAGCAGTGTGCATGCCGGAACCACGCCGGGAAGTTTTGCACGGGCTCCGCAGATTGCGGCTGGTCGCGCCGGGGCTTTGACCTTCGCCTCTCCGGATACTCCGGGCATGCCCCAGCCCTCCGAAAAAACAGCATGGGACTTCATGCCGGCGGATTGGTTGCTGCGACCGGGATTTGAAGATCGCCATGAATCTGCCGCAGCATGGCAGCCACCTGCCGGTTTTCAGCCCCGCACGCAACTGGAATTCGCTCGGCTCGGCGTGATCACTCCGGAAATGCACCGGGTTGCCGACCGTGAACAACACCTCACTGCCGAACAGATACGTGACGAAGTGGCAGCCGGAAGAATGGTCATCCCGGCCAACCGACAGCACCTCAGGTATCAGCTTGAACCGATGTGCATCGGGCGCGCTTCCCGCACGAAAATCAATGCCAACATGGGAGCATCCCCGGTTTCATCGGGAACCCAGGAAGAAGTCGAAAAGCTCCGCTGGGCTGAACGCTGGGGCGCCGACACCGTGATGGACCTGTCCACCGGCGGCGACCTCGATGCCTGCCGTGAAGCGATCATTCGTGCCAGTACCGTGCCCATCGGAACCGTGCCTATCTATTCCATGATCATCGGCCGACGCATCGAAAGCCTGACGATCGAAATCGTACTGCAGAGTCTGCGACACCAGGCGGAGCAGGGCGTTGACTATTTCACCATCCACGCCGGCGTCCTTCAGGAACATCTGCCGTACGTCCGAGATCGACTCATCGGCATCGTCAGTCGCGGTGGTTCGCTGCTTGCCAAATGGATGATTCACCATGATCGTCAGAACCTGATGTACGAACACTGGGAGGCGATCTGCGATGTTCTCAGGGAACACGACGTCACCTTCAGCATCGGTGACGGCCTGCGTCCAGGCGGACTCGCGGACGCCACCGACCTTGCGCAACTTGCGGAACTCTCCACGCTTGGTGAACTCACTGAACGCGCCTGGCGAAAGGGTGTGCAGGTGATGATCGAAGGGCCCGGCCACGTTCCGCTGGACCAGATCGAATTCAACATGAAGCTCCAGCGACGGCTCTGCCACGGCGCCCCATTCTACGTACTCGGACCGCTCGTGACCGACATGTTCCCCGGCTACGATCACATCACCAGCTGCATCGGTGCTACCAATGCCGCATGGCACGGCGCCAGCATGCTCTGCTACGTCACTCCCAAGGAACATCTCGGCCTGCCCAAGAAAGACGACGTCAAACAAGGCTGTATCGCCTACCGCATTGCTGCACACGCCGCCGATATCGCGCTCGGTATCCCCGGCACCCGGGACCGCGATGATGAACTCACCAAAGCCCGCGCCGCTCTGAACTGGGAAAAACACTTCGAACTCAGCTTCGACCCTGATACCGCTCGCGCCTACCACGACGAAGACCTCGACGTCGATACCGACTTCTGCGCCATGTGCGGACATGACTGGTGCAGCGTGCGAATCAGCCGCGAAATCCAGCAGTTCGCCAGCGGAAAAACTCAGGAATACCAGTGGGATCGCGCCAAAGTCAGTGCCGCACTCACCGACGAACAACGCGAAATCCTTGAACGCCGCGGAGTACTCTCGCCCGAAGAAATTCATCGGCTCGCCGGCAAAACCCGGAAAACCGTCGGTGCGGAAAGTGGCAAAGCCAGCTGCCACAGCGACCTCGTCAGTGCCTCAGAAGCCCAGCAGATTCAATTCGTACAGCTGGGTGGAAATTAGCACAAAACTGTCCCGGTCAGCGTCTGTCGACTGCACCGCAGACTCCGCCGCACCGTCGTGACTGTGACATGGCCGCAACGCCGTGACATAGCGGGCGGCGGAGCCGACCGGGCGATCATTACCGGGCGGCGAAGGTTTCGATCAGTTTCAGCAACTGTCGGGCGACAGCTTCCTTGGTGCCCTGATATTCAGCGATGGTTTCGGCATCCGGTGAGAGCACTTCGACGTGGTTGGTGGCGGAACCGATGGCTGAGGTATCATTGAGGACGATGCAGCTGCAGTTTTTCATGCGGAGCTTGCGCATGGCATTGTTGCGCGGGTCCTGGGATTCAAGCGCGAAGCCGACGACCCAGCGGTGTTCACGAGCCGCTCCGAGTTCCGCGAGGACATCTGAGGTTTCGACGAGCTCGAGAACAATGGGCTGGCCGGTCTTGGTCATTTTACCTGAGACGCGCTGGCGAGGTCTGTAGTCACAGACAGCAGCGGTGGCGATGACGCCGTCGCAGACGGGAAAGAGTCTGAGACAGGTCTCGCGGAGCTGATCGGTGGTCTCGATCCGATGGAGTCTGCAGCCGGTTGGCGGCGTAAGTTCCACGGGGCCGGTGACGAGTTCCACCTGATGCCCGGCGTCAATCGCAGCGGCAGCGAGGGCGTAGCCCATACGACCACTGCTGGCGTTGGACAGAAAGCGAACATCATCCACGTATTCGCGAGTGGGGCCGGCGGTAATCAGGATCCTCATCAGGGGGTTCCGTTGGAGCCGTGTGCAGCGAGCAGTTGCGGGATGGCAGCGAGAATTTCGTGGGGTTCGGCCATGCGACCGGCACCGATTTGTCCGCAGCTGAGCCAGCCTTCGCCGGGGCCGACAATGTGCACTCCGTCAGCGCGCAGCTGTGCGACATTGCGCTGCACCGCAGGGGATTCCCACATATTGGCATTCATGGCGGGGGCGACAAGGACGGGGCAGCGGCAGACGAGGAGAGTGGTGCTGAGCAGATCGTCGGAGAGTCCGAGGGCGATGCGGGCAATGGTGCGGGCGGTGGCGGGAGCGATGATCGCCAGGCGGGCACGACGCGCAAGTCCGATGTGTTCGCCCTGCCAGTGTTCGCGGGGGGAGAACGGGTCATCGTGCACCGGGCGGCCAGTGAGTGCCTGGAAGGTGGTACTGCCGATGAACTGTGAAGCGGAATCGGTCAGGATGACAGACACACGGGCATTGCGCTGCACCAGGCGGCTGCAGAGGTCGGCGGACTTGTAGGCCGCAATGCCTCCGCAGACGCCCAGGAGCACTTCGCAGTCTGTGAGCGGATCTGCCATGGAGCAGGGTACCGGAGTGATGTTTACATGTCGTCCAGGGACGGGCCCTGTTCGCGATGATACTTATCGACGAGTGACGAGTCGTCTTTGGCGGTGCGAACGTTTTCGGTGGCGTCGAGGAAGATCTTGTCCTGCATGATTTCAGCAACGACGATTTCCATGAGGTTTTTTGTCTGGATATCGACGAGCTGTGGAGCGCCGCGGTTGAGCTGCACCATGCGTTTCTGGATCAGGGAAGACAGGCGGAAACGACCGCCTACTTTGCGGACAATGTCGTCTTCGCGGAAGTCGTCAAGCATTTTGAGCCCTCTCTTCGGCCTTGAGGATGTCACAGATTTCGGTGACTGCGGATTCCAGCTGATCGTTAATGACGATGTAACGGTAGTGCGGAGCCTGGCGGAGTTCGCGTTCGGCGACAGCCAGACGCCGCTGAATGACGTCTTCGGATTCGGTTCCGCGGGCTCGCAGCCGACGTTCGAATTCGGCCGGTGATGGAGTGCGGAGGAAGATGGTAACAGCCTGCGGATACTGCTGCACGACCTTCTGAGCTCCTTCGACGTCAATTTCCAGGAATGCCCAGCCGTTCAGGGCATGGGCGCGGTCGAGTTCGGAGCGGAGGGTGCCGTAGAGGTAGCCGGAGGAAAAAACTTCGGCGTGTTCGATGAAGTCGCCGTGTTCAAGTCGCGTGCGAAATTCGGTAGGGGAGAGAAACCAGTAGTCATCGCCGTGCACTTCGCCGGGGCGGGGAGGGCGTGTGGTGGCGGAGACGGATTTGATGAGTCGGACCGGGGCGCGGTCGATGAGCAGTCGGACAAGCGTGGTTTTACCGCTGCCGCTGGGGCCGGAGAGGACAACGATGCGGGGACCGGGACCGGACATGGGATGGAGGATTTACAGGAGAATTATTCGACGTTTTGGAGCACTTCGCGGATGCGTTCGATGGCAGCCTTCATCTCGACCACACTGTGGGCAATGGAAGTGCTGTTGGCTTTGGAACCAATCGTGTTGATCTCTCTGAACATTTCCTGGCTGATGAATTCCAGCTTACGGCCCTGGGACGTATCTGCGGCCAGCAGTTTGCGGAACTGTTCGATGTGACTTTTGAGTCGAGTGATTTCTTCGTTGATGTCGCAGCGATCGGCAAACAGTGCCATTTCCCGAATCATGTCCGACTCGCTGACAGTGACATGCAGCTCACCGATCAGACGACGAACGCGTTCAAGCAGTTTATCGCGGTAATCGATGACGACTCCGGGAGCAAGCTGGATCACAGACTGCAGATGTTGTTCGATGACATCGCACTGGAGCGACAGGTCCTGTCGCATCGACTGACCCTCCTGTCTGCGGAAATCCTCGAACTGATCCAGCGTTTCGCCGAGGCAGCGTTCGAGGTCAGGCCAGAGGGCTGCGAGCTGAGAATCGTCGACCTCGGTTTCAACGACGACACCTGGCAGGGCCAGAAGCGCAGGGAGGGGAATTTCGGTGGACGTGAGGACTGAACTGAGTTGATGCTGGTAGGCCGCGAGCACCTGCAGATCGAGTTGGTGATCGGTCTGGCCGGAATGAAACCTGACACGAATGGTGCCCTGTACAGCCCCGCGGGCGATACGGGAGCGGATCACACGTTCGATATCGGCTTCGAAGCGGGCAAGCGAATCCGGGAGACGCAGAGTGAGCTTGAGATAGCGGTTATTGACGGACTTGAGTTCTGCGCTGACATGTGCGGTGGGTGTCTGCAGAGTGGAGTGCCCGAAACCTGTCATGCTGAGCAGCACAGAGCACGGTTCCTGTTGTGTAAGACGGGGACTGAGGGTAGGGAGCTGGCGGAGTGGAAACGTGGTGACTACAAGCGGTTACGGTTGCGGGACATCACCACTGGGCGATTGTGGCTGGTCAGCCGGCGGTGTTTCTGCCGGGGGGGCGTCGGCTTTGGGGGCATCAGTTGCCGGCTGAGCGGGTTCGGTTTGAGTTTCCTGGGCTGGAGCGGGGTCAGTTTTGGGGGCTTCAACGGGGGCGGCCTGAGGCGCGTCAGCCTGTGGAGTTTCGGCAGGAGGTGTAGTGGCAGCAGGGGCTTCAGTGGAGGGCGTTTCTGCAGGGGCTGTTTCTGCGGGGGCTGTTTCGGTCGACGGTGTTTCTGTTTGGGGCGTTGTGGACGGAGTGACTGCCGGAGCGGCGGTATCGGTCTTCTTTGCGTCTTCGTCTGCCTTCTTTGCGTCTTCGTCAGACTTACCTGCGTTGGCGCCCGCCTGAAGTTGGGTGGAGGAGCTTTGGGACCGCATGATCATGCCGAGGCCTCCGGACAGGAGGATCCAGACGACGGCGAGAACGATGGTAATTTTGGTGAACACGTCACCAGCGCGGGTTCCGAAGGCGCTTTGGCCCCCCATGCCTCCGAAAGCTCCGGCCAGTCCGCCACCGCGACCGCGCTGAATGAGCACCAGCAGGATGAGGAACAGGCTGATGAGCGCCATGAGTGCGGCGAGGAGGAAGATCAGAAAGGACATGGAGCGGGCAGCTTTCGTATCTGGGGAAACGCGAAAAGACGGAATGGATCCGTCTTCTGCGGGCGAAGGATCTGAGAACAGGCTGGATCGGCAAACCGGGGGTCAGCCTGCGAGTTTTTCTGCGGCACGAATGATGGGAACGAAGGAGGCGGATTTGAGGCTTGCACCGCCGACCAGGGCGCCATCAACGTTGGGTTGTCCGAGGAGTGTTTCGGCGTTGTCGGGCTTGACACTGCCTCCGTAGAGGATTCGTGTCTTTTCCGAAAACACAGGATTATATCGACGGGCGAGCCATTTGCGAAGGTGTTCGTGAGCAGATTCGGCCTGTTCGGGAGAAGCGGTGACACCGGTACCAATTGCCCAGACGGGTTCATAGGCAATCACGATGCCTGCGGCCTTGTCCTCGGGAATGTCGGCAAGGGCGCCTTCCATCTGCCGGTCTAGAACCTCTTCGGTGAGTCCGGCCTGGCGTTCGGCGAGAAGTTCGCCGACGCAGAGCACCGGGGTGATTCCTGAGGCGATGGTGGCGTTGAGCTTGCGGTTGAGAACGGCGTCTGTTTCACCCAGCAGTGCGCGACGTTCGCTGTGCCCGATGAGCACGTACTGACAGTGGCAGTCCTTGAGCATTTCGCAGGCGGTTTCCCCGGTGAATGCTCCAGGGGCCTCGAAGTACACGTTTTGAGCCCCCAGGCGGAGGGCACTGCCGGCGATGCATTCAGCCACCGGGATCAGGTAGGGGAAAGGGGGGCAAATGAGCACCTCGACGCCCGGGTTTTCAGTGGCGGCGACAGCAGCCAACTCTGCGGCAAGCGCGACCGCGGAATCGCGGAGTGTGTTCATCTTCCAGTTTCCGGCGATCAGAAACCGACGCATGGGGAGTGGTGACCTTATGAACAGAGGAAAAACCGTGAAATTGCGGGAGTTGTGTGATCAGCGAGCAGGTTCACTGCGGGGGTATGAACCGAGTATTTCGAGGCGATCAGGGGGGAGCGCTTCGAGTTCTTTGATGGTTTTCCTGACGCGAGGTTCGGAGACGTGGCCTTCGAAGTCGAGAAAAAACAAATAGCCCACCGCCGGTTGTCGCAGGGGGAATGATTCGATCCAGGTAAGATTCACCTTGTTGCGACGGAAGGGTTCGAGCGCTTCGGAGAGTGAGCCGGGTTTGTGGGGAATCTGGAGCAGAACGGCGGTGCGATCAGACCCGGTCTGCTCCGCGACTGCGTCGCCGATGACAGCAAACCTGGTGACGTTATTCTGGTTGTCCTCAATGCACTCCGCAACAATCGGCACATCGTACTGAATGGCAGCCTGGCGACTGGCGACGGCGGCCACGTTCGGCTTGTCACGGGCCAGCTGCGCCGCCGTAGAAGTGCTGGTGACTTCAATCAGACGTGCCTGCGGCATATTTCGGGAGAGCCAGTCGCGACACTGCGACAACGCCTGAGGCTTGCTGTAGATTTCCGTTATCTCGCTGCGATCGCACCGCGCCAGCAGATTGTGGTGCACATGCACAAGCACTTCACCACAAATTCTGAGAGGCAGGCGAGTGAACATGTCCAGCGTGTCCACGATGCGACCATCAGTGCTGTTTTCGATCGGCACAATTCCGAAATCCACATGCCCCCGGTTCACCTCTTCGAACACCGTCGCAATGGTGCTGACGGGGACGAGGTCGGCAGACTCGCCGAAGCGGGAAATGGCGGCCTGATGGGTGAAACTGAAGGGCGGCCCCAGATAGGCGACGCGAACCTGCTTGACACGCTGACGACCCGAGCTGAGCAGCGGACGGAGGCTGGAACGCAATTCGGCTGGACTGAGAGGCCCCTGGTTGAGTCGATCGATGGTGCTCCAGACCTGCTGCTGGTCGAGATCTCCGAGTGAGACACGGGAGGCCGGATTGGAACCTTTCATCTTTTCGATGTACAGCGACACACGACGGTTGAGCAGCGTCACAAGCTGCTCGTCGATCCGACCCAGTTCGATTTCCGGCGGCAACCCAGCGACCGCGCCCGAAGCGACAGACGGAGCTGCCTGATTTGCCGCAGCACGGGGACGCGACACACCGGACGCGGGAACTATCGCAGCCGCGGTTGCCGGCTTCTTGGCAATGGCTACGCGGGCTGCTGCTTTCGACTTCTGCTCAGGCTTTGACGAAATCTTTGATGCTGTGGCATTACGGACGGCCGGACGCACTCGTGCCGGTGCCGGCGGGACTTTTTTGGAAACCTTTTTCCCTGATGACTTTGCTGCGTCTTTCTTAGACATCGCCCGACCCAGTCCTCGCTTGTGGCCGTACTCCAGTAAGCGGTTGGAACCGGGGTCACTGTCCCCTGACGAACATGCCTGCCAAAGAACCCGCCCGGACGCAGATCAACCGATCTCTGCCGTCGAGGCCCCGTAAAGATCCTTTGTTCCACTGGATTTGCCGCCGCTCACTTGTACTTCCGGACGGCAGTTCTGTCAAGCGGCCCGGCTGCGGAAGCCTGCTTTATCCGAGGGGACCATTCCGCCCGCCCGCCACCAGCCACCCCACACGCCGACTTGGGTGCCAATATGGCATGCGCCGCAGCACGCCGGGCGAGTGCCACTATGGCAGTGCTCCTGCGCGCGGCCGACGAGACTTCTGCCAAATTCGCCCCCAACTTTCTTGTCGAATTTTGATCTTCGTCCGTAAGGTCACATGAAATCAGCATTTACGTCAAACGATATAATCCTGGCACAAGAAGTGCATCCCCAGCCCATAGCCACTTACTCGTGACAGTCCCCCCGTGGACTGCTCACTCAACGACGTTTCCGGTTTTCGTCGATCACATCATCCCGCTCGCCCTCGCTTGCTCTCAACCGGGCCTGGGCAACCGCACCACAAGGATTCCTCTCATGGCTGTCTCCGGAGAAAAGATCATCGGCATTGACCTCGGAACGACAAATTCGGTCGTGTCGATCATGGAGGGGGGCGAATCGCGAGTCATCGCCAATCAGGAGGGCAGCCGCACAACCCCCAGCGTCATCGCCTTCACTTCCAAAGGCGAAACACTCGTCGGTGAACCTGCCAAGCGGCAGGCGGTCACCAACCCCCAAAACACCATTTACTCCATCAAACGCTTCATGGGTCGTCGTCACCGCGAAGTGGAGTCCGAAGAAAAGCTGGTTCCCTACCAGGTGGTTGGCGGAACTGCCGACTACGTCAAAGTTAATGTTCACGGCAAGGAATACACACCCCCGGAAATCTCCGCTCTCGTGCTGCGAAAGCTCAAGGAAGCCGCCGAAAACTACCTTGGACACAAAGTCAGCAAAGCCGTGATCACTGTGCCGGCGTACTTCAACGATGCACAGCGACAGGCCACCAAGGATGCCGGTCAGATCGCTGGTCTCGAAGTCGCTCGCATCATCAACGAGCCCACAGCGGCCGCTCTGGCCTACGGACTTGATCGTAAGAAAGAAGAAAAAATCTGTGTGTTCGACCTTGGTGGTGGTACCTTCGACGTCTCCATCCTCGAAGTCGAAAACGAACTCATCGAAGTTCTCAGCACCAATGGCGACACGCATCTGGGCGGGGACGACTTTGACGAAACCCTGATTGATTTCATCGCCGGTGAATTTCAGAGAGACAACGGCATTGATCTCCGCAAGGATCCGATGGCTCTGCAGCGACTGCGCGAGGCGGCCGAAAAGGCCAAAAAGGAACTCTCGACCCAGCAGACCACGGACATCAACCTGCCGTTCATCACCGCCGACGCCACTGGCGCCAAGCACCTCCAGCTCAGCATTACGCGTTCGAAATTCGAGCAGCTCATTGATCCGCTCGTGGAACGCTGTCGCCAGCCCGTGCTGAATGCCCTCCGTGACGCCAAACTCAAACCCTCCGACATTCACGAAGTGGTACTCGTCGGCGGTTCCACACGCGTGCCCAAAGTCCAGAGACTCGTAAAAGATCTCTTCGGCAAGGACCCGCACCAGGGCGTAAACCCTGACGAAGTGGTCTCGCTGGGAGCTGCTATTCAGGGCGGCATCATTGTCGGCGACGTCAAGGACGTGGTGCTGCTGGACGTCACACCTCTGTCGCTCGGTCTTGAAACCGAGGGCGGGATCATGACCGTGCTCGTCGAACGCAACACCACCATCCCGACAACCAAAACCGAAACGTTCTCCACCGCGGTGGACAGTCAGCCGGCAGTGACCATTCGTGTGTTCCAGGGCGAGCGGCGAATGGCCGGCGACAACCGACTGCTCGACGAATTCACGCTCGACGGAATCAAGCCGGCTCCCCGTGGCGTACCGCAGATCGAGGTGAAGTTCGATATCGATGTGAACGGCATTCTCAGCGTTTCCGCCCGCGACAAAGCCACCAGCAAACAGCACTCCGTCCAGATCAAGCAGTCCAGTGGCCTCTCGCAGGAAGAAATTGAACGCATTCGTCGCGATGCTGAAGCACACGCTGACGAAGACCGCCGCAAACAGGAACTCGCCACAGCCCGCAACGAAGCTCATAACGTCGTCTACCAAACCGAAAAAACGCTCCGGGAACACGGCGACAAGCTCGACGCCGCCGCAAAAGCAGCCGTCGAAAGCTCCATACAGAAAGTCAAAACTGCAGCAGAAGGCAGCGATCCTGCCGCAGTTCGTTCCGCAGTCAGCGAACTCTCCCAGGCCGCGCAGGGGCTCGCACAGTTCATGCAGGCCGGACCCGCTGGTGATCAGCCAGGCCCTCAGCCCGGCGGTGCCACCAGCGGCGATGACGATGTGATCGATGCGGATTTCGAAAAGAAGTAACGCCGCAAGAGCCGCAAACATCTCACAGCCGACGCATCCTCCGGATGCGCCGGCTGTTTTCGTTTCCGTATTTTGTTTCCGTACCCGTCGCGTTCCCGAACCGGCTTCTGAGGAGCAGGCGACGCCGGTTTGTCCCCATTCGGTAGTCTTCATCCGGATCTTTCTTGATCCCGCGGGGCCATTCAGGGATAGTATTTCATCCCGCTGCACCACCTCCGGGCTGCATCGGTCCAGCCGTTCACCCCACCGCCGCTCCCCTCGCCACGCTTCGGAGTCCCCTCATGCTCTCATTCACCAGTGCCCCGCTCTCGCTGTGCGACCGTCGCTCTCGTCGTGAGGCACTACGGGTGGGTGGGCTTTCGGCGCTCGGTCTGAACCTGTCGGGGTTGAATGCCGGCCGTGCTGCCATGGCATCCAGCGTCGCGCACAGCGACCAGTCGCCGGGATTTGGATCCGCGAAATCGGTGATTCTGCTGTGGCTGCTGGGGGGACCACCGCAGCATGAAACATGGGATCCAAAGCCTCTGGCTCCACAGGAAATCCGCGGTGAGTTTGGCTGGATTGAATCGGTGGTACCGGGCCTCCGGGTGGGTGAATTGATGCCGCGAACGGCGATTCATACGGACAAGCTGTCGGTGCTCCGTGCCGTAGTCACCAGAGATCAGGCCCATTCATCCAGTGGCTATCAGATGCTTACGGGCGTCCCCCACCAGCCGCTCAGCCAGGAAAACGTCGTCTCGAAGGCCCCCAACCTGTCTCCCGGCCATGGTGCGATCATGCGCGCACTCCGGCCGGACCGAGATGGCCTGCCGTCCGCGATCACGATCCCCAAACACATCGCGAACGACGGCGAAATAGTCTGGCCCGGGCAGACCGCAGGAGTTCTGGGGCGGCAGTTCGATCCGTGGCTGATCACCTGCGATCCGGCGCAGCCCGACTTTCAGATTCCTGATTTGTCGCTCCCGGCTGAAATCTCCGGCGCCCGTTTCGATGCTCGCCGGCAACTGCTGGCATCGCTCGACGCGGTGCATCGACAGGCGGAACCGGCATCGACCGGCCGTTTCGGGCATCACGCGCGACAGGCGTTTGACATGCTGTCAGGCAGTGCGGCCCGGCGGGCGTTCGAGATCGCTGAAGAGTCAGCAGTGGTGCGGGATCGCTACGGGCGGAATCGATTTGGACAGTCAGTGCTGCTCGCACGTCGTCTTGTGGAGGCCGGTGTTTCACTGGTGCAGGTCAACTGGACCAAAGTCGAGGAAGTGAAGAACAACGGTTCATGGGACACGCACAACAATCACTTTCAGGATCTGAAACACCTGATGCCGCGAATGGATCAGGCATATTCGGCTCTGCTTGAGGACCTGCAGGAGCGGGGGCTGCTGGATGAAACGCTGGTCGTCTGGATTGGCGAGTTTGGTCATACGCCGAAGATCAACGGCAATGCCGGCCGCGATCACTGGGGCAACTGCTTTTCAATCGCCCTCGGTGGAGCGGGCGTGCGGAGGGGCTGCGTGCACGGAGAATCAGACGGGCATGCTGCATTCCCTCTTTCCGGAGCCGTTTCCGCGGCGGATGTGACGGCCACGATCTTCCACTGCCTCGGCTACTCCCCCGAAACGCTCCTGCACGACCAGACAGGGCGCCCGTTTCCACTCGTCCGGGGCAACGTGATTTCAGAGATCCTTGGGTGACGCCGCTTATTCCAGTCACTCCGCCGGTAACGGTCGTTCCGATCTGCTGAATTGATTACCGCTCCATTTCTCTTCCGTTATTCACCGTATTCCGTCTCATTGGCTATAATCCACCGCAGCACACTCGGAAATGTGACGTGGACTGAGGGGGGCACAATGAAAATTCGGAAGGCCGTGATCACTGCAGCGGGTGCGCAGCATGCATCCTTGCCGCTGCAGACACTTGTGGACCGTTTGGGTGAAGTCCGAACGGCATTGCGTTTGACGCTGGATGAGGTGGTGGCGGCCGGAGTGGAAGAGATCGCTCTGGTGATCCGTCCCGGCCAGCGGGAATCTTACATCGCAGCGGCCGGAAGCCATGCCGCGCGGCTGGTGTTTTTCGAGCAGACCAGTCCGCGTGGTTATGGGGATGCGATTCTGCGGGCGGCCGACTTTCTTGGCGGCGAAAGTTTTCTGCACCTTGTTTCTGATCACCTGTATCTCAGCCGCAGCGACCGGCTCTGTGCAGAGCAGCTTGTAGACGCTGCAGTACGGCATGGCTGCAGCGTGTCTGCGATTCAACCCACGCGTGAGAACGAAATTGTGCACTTTGGCACCGTCGGGGGCAGTCCGGTCCCCAACGAAGCCCGGCTTTATGAAGTGAGTACGGTCGTTGAAAAACCAACTCCCACAGTGGCCGAACAAAAGCTCATTGTGGCCGGCCAGCGAGCAGGTCACTACCTGTGTCTGTTTGGCATGCATGTGCTCACACCGACAGTGATCACGCTTCTTCGCGAATCACTGGCCGCGGCAACCGCAGGCACCGGCATTGATCTCAGCAGTTCACTGAATCGCCTCGCTTCCACCGAGCAGTACCTGGCTCTGGCCGTTCAGGGATCTCGTTACAACATCAGCGAAAAGTACGGGCTGCTTGTGGCCCAGCTGGCATTTGGTTTAAGCGGTGTGGATCGGGAACGAATTCTGGCGGAACTTGTGCAGCTGCTGGCTTCCGCGCAGACGCCGTCAGCTGCAGGCGGGCGACAGCCATGAGTAAGCTCCTGCAGGTGCTGACATCCGAAGATCCCGCAGAGCGAGACCGCAGCCTTGACGCGGTCTGCCACGAACTCGACATTCCGACACTCCTGCAGGAATGTCGGGAGCTCGACACTTTTCGTCGTCATTGTGAAAACCTGTACCAGCGCGTGCGAGCGCTCTTCTTTCTCTATTCGCTGCACCGCTTTCAGCTCCCGCGACTGCTCACCGACGCCGGTCAGGAAGCCGGCCGCATCCCGTATGCCGGCTACGAGCACATGCTCAGTCGGCGTTATCCTGAAGCAATCGACGTGTTTCTGAATCGTCTCACCGCAGCCGGTCCTTCCACCGCGCTCAGCAGTGCGCTCGCCGAAGCCTATCATCGGCTTGCCTTTCAGACGCTGGCGGACCAGGTGCGGCGGAGTGTGCGAACGGTGCGGGGCAACCAGTGGATGTTTCGCACAGGACACCCGGCGGATATGCCGCTGCGGATTCGCACTGAACTGCTCAAAGTGGTTCCGGCGACCCGTCAGTATCCTGTGCTGCGGGAACGCACTGCCGTGCGGATGGATTTTTCACACAGTGGCTGGAGCGATATTTTCTTTCTGGGGATGGACTACCCGGAAGGCGCCAGGGTGATCAATGCATCGATTGATCTGGCCGTGCGCGGTCGTCATGGCCGGCCGGAGCCACCGATTGAGTGCAGTTTGCGAGTGATTGACGAGCCGGTGCTCAGGCTGGTGAGTATCGATCTGGACGCGCGGGCTGAGATTCATGAGATCAGCGAGGTCTTCGACTTCGCGAAGGACTACCTCGGACTGCTCAAAGCCGCCGTGATTGCTGCCGGCCTGATTCCACCGGGCATGGAAGGCTGCGGCGGACACATCTCGGACGTCTTCTCCAGGATGCTCGGTCCCGGAATCGGTCTGGAAATCTGCAGCCGGGTGAACGAGATCCCCAAGGGTTCCCGTCTGGCTGTCTCCACAAACCTGCTCGGGTCACTCATCGCTCTGTGCATGCGGGCTACAGGTCAGGTCTCGGCGTTAACCGGGGGTCTGGACGAACCGGACCGCCGCATCGTCGCTGCGCGGGCAATTCTTGGGGAATGGCTTGGAGGTTCCGGTGGCGGCTGGCAGGATTCCGGCGGACTGTGGCCGGGGATCAAGCTCATTGAAGGCTGTGTGGCGGGTCCGGAAGATCCGGAGTATGGCATCAGCCGGGGGCGTTTGATGCCTCAGCACCACGTGTTTTCAAGGTCAGAAGTGAGCGATGCAGCAAGACAGCGGCTGCAGGACAGTCTGGTGCTGGTGCACGGTGGCATGGCTCAGAATGTCGGCCCGATTCTGGAGATGGTCACCGAAAAATATCTGCTCCGCAGTGAACGGGAGTGGCAGGCGCGACAGGAAGCCATCGGGCTGCTGAAGGAAATGACAGCAGCCCTCCAGTGTGGTGATATTGCAGCCGTGGGGCAGGCGACTGACCGAAACTTTCGTGAACCGCTGCAGACGATTATTCCCTGGTGCAGCAATGCCTGGACAGAGCGACTGATTGAGGCCTGTCGCACTCGGTATGGCGGCCGATTTCACGGCTTCTGGATGCTCGGCGGCATGGCTGGCGGAGGAATGGGATTCATTTTCGACCCTGCCGTTCGCGACGCTGCACGCGACTGGCTCCAGACAGAAATGGTTGCAATCAAGCACACACTTGAAGATGCCGTACCCTTCGCCATGGATCCGGTGGTCTACGACTTTGCGATTAACGATGCGGGGACGACGGCACAACTGTGCGAGACCGACGGAATGCCTCGTGGCTATCACGCACTGCTCGTGCCGGACTGGCTTCGCCGCGGAGTGGCTCAACTGAGCCCGATGACGCGTGCCGAGCTGCAGCGGGTGGGGACGGTGGCGAGGACCCCCGGCGGAGAGCAGCTGGCCGCAGGGCTGCTCCAGCGAATCCTCCCGTCACAGCCGGCAGAGACCCGCACGGCGGGAAGTCTGGACGAACTGCTCCGGGAAAACGGGTTCGATGTCGCAGCCCATGAACAGCTCAGGGAAGACCTGCGATCCGGCCGGCTCAGCATGGCTCAAAACCGCCTGCATGCATCCACACGAATTGAAGACGTGCTGCCGGGTGATGTGCTCGAGGGCCGGCGGGAAATCTCAGCGCTCGCCCGCGAACGCGGCCGCGAGGCGCTCGCGCGGGGAGAGGTGGCCGTGGTGACTCTGGCAGCCGGTGCCGGCAGTCGCTGGACTCAGGGCGCCGGAGTGGTCAAGGGGCTGAATCCCTTCTGTCGGATGGGTGGGCGATGGCGTTCCTTCCTCGATATCCATCTGGCAAAGACTCGCGCGGCCGGACAGCGTTACGGGCTGGCTCCGCTGCACGTTGTCACCTCAGGTTATCTCACGGATGCCCCCCTGCGCCGTGCAGCGGCGGCCAGTGATTATGCCGGGCAGCTGCGGGTCTCAAAGGGGGCCGCGGTGGGCCTGCGAATGGTGCCGACCCTCCGTGACCTCCAGTTTCTCTGGGAAGAAGTTGCCCAGCAGGTGCTGGATCCGCAAAAGGAAAAAATGCGTCACAGTCTCCGTGCGGCACTGATGAAGTGGGCACAAACAGCCGGCGAAGCAACGGACTACACTGACAATCTGCCGCTCCAGTGCCTGCATCCCGTCGGCCACTGGTACGAAATACCTAACCTGCTCCGCAACGGCACACTCCTGTCAATGCTCGAAGAACGACCGCAGCTTCGATATCTGCTCCTGCACAACATCGACACCCTCGGCGCAACTGTCGACGAAGGATGTCTCGGACTGCACATGGAATCGGGAGCGGATCTGACCTTTGAGGTGATCTGTCGGAGACTGGAGGATCGCGGGGGCGGACTGGCTCGCGTGGATGGCCGTCTGCGGCTTGTCGAAGGACTCGCCATGCCTCGCGAAGAAGACGAGTTCTCTCTCACCTGGTACAATACCCTCACTACGTGGATCGACATCGATCGGCTGCTGGGCCTTTTCGGGCTCAGCCGCAGTCGCCTTCAGGATTCCTCGACGGTCGACGAGGCCATTCGCAGTTTCGCACGACGACTCCCCGCCTATATCACTCTGAAGGACGTCAAGAAACGCTGGGGACACGGGCAGGAAGACGTCTTTCCGGTGTCGCAGTACGAAAAGCTCTGGGGCGACATGACAGCTCTCAATGAAGTCAAATCTGCTTTTCTCGCCGTCCGCACAGAGCGAGGCCGGCAGCTCAAAGACCCCGCACAACTCGATGGCTGGCTCAGAGATGGATCAGCAGCGTGGGTGGAATCGCAGTGTGCATGGTGATCCGGTTAAATCATGGAGAGCGATCATGGGTGAGGAGGATTTTCATTCGCTGCAGGGGCTGTTTCTGATGGCAGCCGGACATCTCAGGGACGCCAACTTCTTTCGCACTGTGGTGCTCATGCTGGAGCATACCCCGGAGGGTGCCATGGGGCTCGTGATTAACCGGCCGTCGGCCATGACCATCCGCAAGGCACTGTCCGTTGAAGGAGCGGTGAACGCAGGCGATGCTCCCCTGTTTGTCGGTGGCCCCGTTGAACCCAACTCGCTCTTTATCCTGCACAACTGCACAGCGCTCGCCCACACCGACCGCGAAATCGCTCCTGGAATCTTTCTGGCCGGCAGCGAGCATTCGTTTGACGCAGTGGTCAACCCCGAAGAATCAACAGAAACTCCACGCTTCCGACTGCTCGCCGGATACGCCGGATGGGGCAGTGGCCAACTGGAAAGCGAACTCGCCCGAGGCGACTGGCATATCCTCCCTGCAGACCCCGCCCTCGTGCTGGAAGACGACCCCTACGGCGTCTGGGAAGTCTGCCTGCGCCGGATCCAGCGTTTCAATCGGTTTCTGGACGTGGAAGTCCGCAACCCGGAATGGAATTGACAACAGGAAGTGATCATGACAGATATTGGGTGAACCGCTTGAGTTCGCCCTCACCTCCAGCCGGACCCGCGTACGGACCCAGCCGTCAACATCCGAGAACGTCGTGCGACAAGTGAGCAGGATGTATTCAATCCAGCCGCGGAGCGAGTCATGGCGAATCCGGCGCTGGCAATCAGGTGGTCCGGTTCGTTCAGCTTCAGATGAAGCAGCAGAGGTGCCGTGAAATCTTCGGTGGTGACGACGTCTGCTCCACGGACGCCGCGAGTCGCTGCCACTCCGTGGGGAGCCGTGTTGAGGTCTTCCTGTTTGCATGATCTGACACAAGGGAAGCGTGGCAGGTTTGGTGTCAGGTCCGAGCGTACGCTCCGTTGGCACCTTTGATTGTGTTTTTATGCCCGATCGCTCGACAGGTTGAGCAGCGATTGCGGGCATCATGACCCGCCAGTGTCGTGCTTCCTCCGCGTCAGGTGAACTTTTTCGCCGAGCTGAAAAATTGCCGACATAATTTTATTGACTGACGTTTTGTAGGGTGGTTATTGTGACCTTTCTTGGTAATTTGTTTTTACCATCACATTTTAGGGTAACTGCCATGTCCCGTATTGCTCGTTCTGAAGTATTTTGTCCCACGCAGACAAACTGCATCTTCACTGTCTGCACAGCAGCCCCCGGCAGACAACTTGCCAGCCAGCTTGCATCATCGTCTGAAGGGGGCGACCAGCGGCGGGCATTCATCGAAGACCTGGTCGCGATCTTCAGTCAGTATTTCGCCATCGACCTGATCGCCTTCAGCCTTGACAGCTGCTGCCTTCGGCAAATCCTGCTCTCCAACCCGCAGCTCGCACAACAGCTCAGCCCCGAAGAAG
>CAZLOQ010000004.1:0-15549 GCA_964561125.1 uncultured Chitinophaga sp.
GTTCGGCCGCCGGAGGCCTGCAGGGACAGTCCCTCGGAACGATTGCAGCGGTTGATGCGGTTCAATCGAAAACAACGACGCCGGCAGTTGCATCGGTCACATCAATTGTGCCGACCCAGCGTTCGGCCGCGGGAGGCCTGCAGGGACAGTCCCTCGGAACGATTGCAGCGGTTGAAGCGGTTCAAACGAAAACAACGCCGCCAGCAGTTGCACCGGTCACATCAATTCTGCCGACCCAGCGTTCGGCCGCGGGAAGCCTGCAGGGACAGTCCCTCGGAACGATTGCAGCGGTTGATGCGGTTCAAACGAAAGCAACGCCGCCAGCAGTTGCACCGGTCGCATCAATTCTTCCATCCCACCGCACGGTCGCCGGAGTGTCAGTTCCTCGACGCGACTTTTCACCGGGAGCAGATTGCGATGGTGTGCGAGGAGTTGTGGTATGGGTCAGTCAGTGGAGCGAAAATCATGACTGAACCCAAAAAATTTCAACGTTTTGTGCCATTTCCCGTGGGCTGTCTGTTTCATGGCGGGAAAGTCTCTGAGTATTCTAGGGGATCGAACCGGGTGAACGACTCGGCACCACCCCGAAACGCCCGCCCACAGATTGTCCTGCCCCGCCCAAAGGTTGTTCTCATGCGATCCCCGATTTCCGCCGACGCCGTCCGGGTTGTCGCCATTCTGCTGGCCTGCTGTTTCGCTCTGCCCCAAACTCCCGCCCAGGATCCTGCCGCCGACGCTCCTGCGACCGCCGAGGCATCGGCCACCTCACTGGAAGATCCGGCCGTCTCTGTGACCCCGGATTTGCAGGTCCCGCCAGCCCCCGCGGATGCTGCTGCCACCCCGGCCGCCACGGGCCTGTTCGACCGCATCAACGTTGCCCTTGCACCCGTCGATGCCTACTTCGGAAAACTCAACGCCGTCATTGGCCAATGGATCTTCTACCCGATCCCGATCGAAACACCAAAACCGGACAACACTCATCAGACCGCTCCCTTCGCTGTGATCCTGCTGGTCGTGGGTGCTGCCTTTTTCACCGTCCGCATGGGTTTCATCAGCATCCGTGCGTTTACTCACGCCGTTGCCATTACGGCCGGCCGATACGACAGCAAGAACCAAACGGGTGACGTCAGTCACTTCCAGGCCCTGACGACAGCACTTTCGGCCACCGTAGGGCTGGGCAATATTGCCGGTGTGACCACCGCCATCGCTCTGGGAGGCCCGGGGGCTGCCTTCTGGATGGTGCTTGCGGGCTTCCTCGGCATGTCCTCCAAATTCGTCGAATGCACGCTCGGCCAGAAATACCGCGAAGTTCGTCCGGATGGCCGCGTGATGGGCGGTGCCATGTTCTACCTCTCCCGCGGACTTGCTGAACTCGGACTCGCGCCGCTCGGCAAAGTCTTCGCCGTGTCTTTTGCAGTGCTCTGCGTGGGCGGTTCTTTTGCCGGCGGCAATGCTTATCAGGTCAAAGGCAGCCTCGATGCCGTCGGCCAGACAGTGCCCTTCGTCAAAGAGTACCCATGGATCTACGGTCTGCTCATGCTGGTGCTCACGGCCATCGTGATTATCGGCGGCATCCGTCGCATCGCTTCCACAGCCGACAAAATCGTGCCCGTCATGTGCAGTGTTTATGTACTGGCCGGGCTTGTAATTCTGTTCAAAAACGCCAGCGCCGTGCCCGCTGCGTTTTCCACCATCGTCTCCATGGCCTTCACGGCGGATGCGGCTCGCGGAGGCTTCTTCGGGGTGCTCGTCTGGGGATTCAAAAGGGCGGCATTCTCCAACGAAGCCGGCGTCGGTTCCGCTGCCATTGCCCATGCCGCCGCCAAAACCGAATATCCCGTCCGCGAAGGTATCGTCGCCCTCCTGGAACCGTTTGTCGATACCATCATCGTCTGTACCATGACCGCACTGGTGATTGTCGTCACCGGAGCCTGGGACTACCAGAACCCCGAATTCGCCCCTGAATACCGTGCCCTGTACGACTTCAACGACCAGAACGTGGCCACTGGTGTCAAGGGCGCGGCACTCACGTCTGTGGCCATGGATGGCCAGATCCCCGGCTTCCGCTACGTGCTCGCCTGTGCCACATTCCTCTTCGCCTACAGCACCATGATTTCCTGGTCCTACTACGGAGAACGCTGCTGGGCCTGGCTCTTCGGAGAACGGGCCTCCGGGATTTACAAAGTGATCTTCCTGGTGTTCACATTCCTCGGTTCCGTGGTCTCGGCCGGTAACGTCATGGATTTCGGCGACCTGATGATCTTCGGCATGATGATCCCCAATATGCTCGGACTGTTCCTGCTCTCCGGTGGTGTCGCTCGCGACCTCAGTGCCTACTGGCACAAACTCAAAAGTGGCCAGATGGACCCCAAGCGCCGGGAAACAGTTCCGGGTGCCAAAGCCTGATCGCATGGCCTTTGAAATCGATATCCGCAACGACCAGTCACTCCTGCCGGTCGATCCCGTCGCCATCCGCCACGCGGTCGCTGTGACACTCCGCGAAGAAGGTGTGCGCGCTGCCGTGATCAGCATTACCGTCGTGGACGACACCACCATTCACCGCATCAATCGCGAACATCTGCAGCACGATTACCCCACAGACGTGATCAGCTTCCAGCTGGAATTTCTCCCGGACGAAGATGGTGCAATCGTCGAAGGCGAAATCATTGCCAGTGCCGAAATGGCCCTCCGGATGGCCCCCGACTGCGGCTGGTCGGCCAACAGCGAACTCCTGCTGTACATCGTCCACGGTCTGCTGCACCTCTGCGGCTACGACGACCTTTCCCCTCCGGACAAGGTCGTCATGCGATCCCGTGAACAACACACGCTGGCACTGCTTGGCCTGACCCCGGTCTACCTGCAGGAATAAACGGGTGGCAGACATCGTTGTGCCGGCACTGGTCTGTGCAGAATTCACAGCCTGCGTTATGCTCCGGGCCGACAGTCGGCAATTTCTGCGACCATGGAGGCCGTTGCGATGGGAATTGAGAACAAATGGAGGGTGATTGTTGTCCTGCTGGCAGCAGCAGCAGCAGCTTCGGGCTTTGCCATGGCCGGTTTCAGCAGCCAGGATCGGGTTGTACCCATTCCCGTCAACCGACCGCCGGGTACTGTCAGGGGTAAGAACGTGGATCAGCTCATGCAGGCAAAGCTGGAGCGGGCTCAGCAGATTCTGCGGGGCCTTGTCGTGCACGATCTGGTGGCGGTCAAAGAGTCCGCCGAAGCGCTCAAGCTGATGAGCCTCGATCCGCCTCGCGACTGGAAGCACAAACCCGGGGATGATGAGGTTTACGAACATTTTCGGACGGAGTTCATGCGGCTGGCGGCTCGGCTGGAGCAGGAGGCGGAAGCGGAGCGAATGGCAGGAGCAGCCTGGTTCCAGCAGCAGCTCACGGCGGCCTGTGTCACCTGTCACGACTACATCCGTGATGAGAGTAAAGAACCCGGCCAAAAGGGGCGCTGAAGGGGTTTGCGGGGCCGGAATTGCCGAAGCATGGCGACTGCCGGAGAATCTGTTCAAAAGCGTGGGGGAGCTTCTGTGTCGCTGGAAAAGGCTGAAGCCATGGTGATTCGCCAGGTGGATTTCAGCGAATCCAGCCGCGTTGTGACCTTTTTCAGCCGTGAATCTGGTCGTTTTTCTGCATTGGCAAAGGGGGCCAAACGGCTCAAAGGCCCCTTTGATGCTGCTCTTGACCTGCTTTCCGAGTGTCGCATAGTCTTTATTCGCAAGTCTTCGGGCTCCCTGAATCTGCTCACGGAAGCCCGCCTGAATTGCCGGTTTCAGCCGCAGCAGCCAGGTCTGACGGACGGGCTCATTCGCCTGTACGCGGGCTACTATGCTGCGGAACTCCTGAACGGGCTCACTGAGGAATTTGATCCGCATCCCGACCTGTATGACCTGACTTCAGCCACTCTGCGGTGTCTGGAATCAGCGGAATGTCAGCCGGGCGCGGTGGTGCTGAATTACGAAATCAAACTGCTGCAACAGACTGGAGTGCTTCCAAATCTGACTGAATGTGCGGTCTGCGGTGCTGCGGTGGAACTCACCGGGCGATTCGCACACTGGGTTAGTCAGGGAGGACTGCTTTGTGCCGGTTGTCGCAGCGAAGAATTTGCGGGCTCTTCTGTGTCCGCGATGTCCATAGAGATCCTGCGGAGATTCTGCGACCTGACAACTGCTGCCGCGGGACGCATTCGGCTCACACCGCAGCAGTTGTCCGAATGTCGCCGACTGTCCGTTTCAGCAATTATCAGCGTTCTCGGGCGAAAGCCTCAGACCCTCCGATACCTGTCCTTCAGCGACTGACATTTTCTTTTTACTCATTCTAAGGTGCACAGCAGGATGCGAACGAGCCGACAGGATGCGGCCTTGTGCTCCGGCCGGCGGAAGGCCCCGCAGGGCTGCTCGCCGTGCTGTGCGATGTCAGCATGCCTGATTTCGCGGTGCGAGATCATCACTCGCCGAACGGCAACCGCACCGCATCTCTTCCGTTCCTCATTGCTGCCTTTGCTGCTGTTCGTACTGACCTCAGCCGCTGGCTGCACGGCCTTCTCCCGCGATGCTGAAACCGGAATGATCGGTACCCCGGCACCGCGGGGAGTGAATGGTGTTCGAGATCGCCTGCGGAGCGCATTTTCTTTCGGGCGTAGAGAGCAGTCACCGCTGGAAATGGGACGCCGGTTTTCTCCGGAAGAACGTCGTGAGGTGGAACTCTGCCGCACGGCATACGAGTCGGGCAACTACGAGGAAGCCATCAAACTGTGTCGCAAGGCGGCAAAGAAGTTCAATGAATCTTCGCTGGGAGAGGAAGCGCAGTATTACCTTGCCGAAAGCTGGTTTGCCCTCGGACGCTATGCAAAGGCACAGGACGGCTATGATCAGCTCTTCCAGGACTACCCGTCCACACGCTACGTCGAGCCCGCCACTCGCAGACTCTACTCGATTGCCCTCGCATGGCTCGAAGTCGCCGAACCCGGAGGCCAGGGAACGATCCGACAGGTGAGCGGTGAGTCCGGAGAAGGGGCAGGCGTAACTGTAACACAGGTGACAGACACCGGAGAAAAGCCCAGCGACCCGACTTTGCGAGTACGCGTGCTGCCAAACTTTCATGATCGTTCCAGGCCGGTCTTCGATACTCAGGGACGCGCCCTCCAGTGTCTCAAATCAATCTGGATGAACGACCCGACCGGCCCGCTCGCCGACGACGCACTGATGCTCACCGCCACACACTACCAGCGACACTCAAATTACGTCGAAGCCGATCGCTACTACGAAATCCTCCGCGATGAATATCCCGACAGCCGACATCTGGAGGCCGCCTTCGTGCTGGGCGCCCATGTGAAACAGATGAGCTATCAGGGGGCGTTCTATGAAGGTGCAGATCTGCAGGGGGCACGACGCCTCAAGGAACAGTCGCTCCAGCTGTTTCCAGTGTCCCACCAGAATTCACAGATCCGGCAGGATCTTGATGAAATCTATCTGCAGGAAGCAGAACGTCTCTGGGCCATGGTTGACTACTATCGCCGCAAAAATCGCCCACGAGCGATTGCAATTGCCTGCGTGCGGCTGATGTCGGAGTATCCGGATACAGGTTATGCTCGAGAAGCCCGCAATATCCTGAATACAATCGACCGCAGCGAACTTGCCAATTTGCCCGAACTCCCCGAACTGCTTGAACAACTGCCCCAGTCACCTGCCGGGACACCTGATAGTCAGGACCAGCAGGGACCCCCGGTGAAGGCTGTGAGTGATCCGGACGTTTCCGGACGTGCGACACTTTAGGAGAGGCACAGGGAATCTGTTACTATGCTGCGCTGTCTTGCCATCTCACTGGTCCCCGGCCTGCTGCTGCTGCTGAGCGGCTGCGGGTATATGCTTGGACCACAGGCAGTGCAGGGCGTCACCAGTGTGCATGTGCCGGTGTTTCAGTCCAGCTCGTTTCGTCGCAATGTGGATTATCTGCTCACCGAGGCAGTGCAGCGTGAAATCCGCTCCCGCGGTGCGTATCGACTGGAAGATGCCGAAACAGCCGACACGATCCTCAAAGGCAGGATCGTCGAAATCCGCAAATCGCCGCTCAGTGAAACCCGCTTTGATGATCCGCGGGAAGTTCAGCTGACCGTGGGAGCGGAGGTTTCGTGGGTGGACAGGCGAACGGGCCGTATTCTTCAGCAGAAAAGTTTTCCGCTGGGAAGCGAGCTCACACCGCAGCTCAGCAGTGTGTCGTTCGCCCCTGAAATCGGCCAGTCCATGGCCTCCGCTCAGCAGGACGCAGCCAGACGCCTTGCAGCCGGCATCGTCGACCTGATGGAAGTCCCGTGGTAAGCCGCCGCCGGGCAGTCCGCAGTCGAAGATCCTCTGAGCCACGAACGCGACGCTCCCGCTGAGCTGCGTCACGGCCCGAACGCTGGTTACCCCGTGCACCTGCGACGCGATTCCGATTCATCGTCCAGTTCATCGTACAAATGGGGGAGGCTGCGGTTGCGATTGGCGTTGCCCGTCGTTTGCTGCCAGTCGTTTGCTGTGGGTTCGAAGAGCCCTCCAATCCCCATATTCGTCGCAACCCACCGTTCATCTCTCTGTCCATGGGCCTTTTCAGTTGTAGTTCTGTCGTCAATCCGTTTGAATTCAGCCCTGTGTGAAGCTTCCGGCCTGCAGGTCACAGCACACATCCGCACTTTTAATCACACACAGGGCACATTTGTGAATACTATTGCCCCCCAGGCCGGCCTCAGCCGCATTCTTCAGGCGGCAGCTGCACTGACCACAGCCAGTCTCCTCTTATCCTTCATGATCGGCTCTGCAACCGCTGACGAGCAGACGACAAACTCGTCTGACGCTGCGGACATGGCCGTGGTTGTCCGTTCGGGAGGCACTGGCCGGTTTCTTTACGGTCGCTGGGGAGCAGTCACGGCCAATGTAGTAAACACCAGTAATTCACCTGCGAAGACGCTTGTGGTCGTCACACCCTCCACCGGTGGTCTGCAGTACGGTCGGCGGATTGAGTTGCCGGCGCGGGTCATGTTTGATGCCACATGGCCGGTGCAGGTCACTGGTCGGAAGCAGCCTGGTCCGGTGGACTTCCAGTATCTGCACTTTCCGGGCGGCGAGGACGACGGGGTGATTCGGACGCGGCAGTCAGAAAAAGAATCACCCTCGTTTGCGGCTTTGGCGAGTGAATCTGCAGCGGGGCTGGCGGGCTATATCCCGGATGTCCGGGAATCCGTGACCAACGACGTGGAATTGAAACTTCTGGTGCAGGCTTACCGGTTTCCCAAGGTCGGTTCTGCGGGACTGACATCGTTTCTGGCGCGGGACATCAGCCATCACAGCGACTGTCTGGATCCGCTGGACACGCTGGTGATCGGTGATCCGTTGCTGACTAACCATCCGATGGCCTGCGATTCGATTCGTTCGTGGCTGCAGCGGGGTGGTCGTCTGCATTTGCCGCTCGATCTGATCGGTGAAGAAGTGGTGCGTTCGCTTCTGGGCGACAGCCTGCCGCTGACGGTGGTTGGCGAGACATCAGCGAATTCCGTCACTCTGGAGCTCAACCCGGACTTTCCCAAAGCCCAGTATCCTGTGCGGAGTGTGGCGCGGGAGTACGACGAACCGACGCGATATCTGCGGTTGGTAGCGGGCGGTGGTGAGGTGCTCTGGAGCATTGAGGGCTGGCCGGTGGCAATTCGGCTGTCTGTCGGCCGCGGCTATGTGCTGGTGACAGCGGTGGATCCGCGCGTGTTCACTGTGTCCCGCGATAATTCTTCAGGAGGTCCGGACAGAGCTCCGATCGAATCCAGCCGCCGCATGCTGGAGACACTCTTCGACGGCCGTCCTGAACCGCTCATCAGCCGCGAGGCGGCCGCCGACCATGCAGCGGGGCTGGTGGGCTACAGCATTCCCGGGCAGCGAACAGCACTCGCGCTGCTCAGCATCTTTCCGGTGCTGCTGTTGATTTTCGGCGGGCGACTGCTGAAACGTTCCGCCGGAGAAAAGCTCATCTGGGCTGTCCCGTCCCTGGCCTTTGTGGCTGCCATGCCAGCGCTGGCGATCGGCTTCAAAACGCGCTCCGTCGCCCCCGATACGCTCATTGAAACCCGGGTGATGTCGGCAGCGGCAGGGTCGGCAACGGTCGTTTCTGACGGGTTTGCTTCTGTCTATCTTCCGACAGCACTGGACCTCCCGGTCTCCTCCGCTGCCGGCTCAATTCTGGATGCCCAGGCCGAATCCTCCAACCTGGATTATCGTCGCCTGATCTGGGACGGCGCCGCCTCCAGCCACTGGGAACATCTCAACCAGCCTGCAGGGCTGAAGACGTACCCGCTGCGGGCGATTCGCGAGGGAGCTCAGCCGTTCAATGTCACCGGCACCTTTGACGAAGGTGGTTTCCGGGCGGAGCTGCAGGCGCCAGGATTTGATGACGCAGCAGACTTCATCGCCGTGGGCCTGGGCCCGGAACGACTCAGCCTCACCCGCTCCGGCAACACGCTGCGGGCCACCGCGGACAGTCTGCTGGAACAGGGACAGTTTCAGGCGAGTGCCCTGACCAGCGAGGCTCAGCGGCAGCGCACCCAGCTGCTGAATTCACTCTTCCGTCCCTCTGAACGCATGGAAATGTTTCCCGCTCAGCCCACCATTATGTTCTGGGAAGCCTCCGATAAAACCCTCCTCGAATTCAGCTCGACCAACGTTCGCACCAGTCAAAGCACTCTTGTGGTGCTGCCGGTTCGCTGGGTTCCACCACCCGCCGGTCAGCCCGTGACTCTGCTTTCACCGCTGATGACGATGCGATCCATCGAAACGGCAAACGGAGGCTATGGCGGACTGTATAACAACCCGCGACGTGAATGGGTGCCCCTTGAATCGCCCTCGCAGACACTCCTTGAATTCCTCCTGCCCCCCGTTTGCCGACCATTCCAGCTGGAAGCGGCCGAAGTTCAGTTCACCGCACGTGCCGGCGCCAGAAAACTCACCGTTTACGGTGGAACTCCGGAAAATCTCGTCGTCGTCAGGGAAGTTGAAAATGCGCTGGGCGCAATTCGTTTTCCCATCCCCGCTGAACTGGCTGCCACAGCCTGCCTTGAAGGCCGCTTCTACCTGCAGATCGAAGTCGGCCCGCTGATGAAGGAGTACGTTGGAACGGACAGTGCTGCTGATGGTGAACAGGACGACAACTACAGCATTAACCGCTGCCTGCTGACACTCAAAGGCCGCCGTCTGGAAACGACGGCAGAATGAGTCATTTGTCATTTGTCATTTGTCATTTGTCAGTTTTTGGTGGTGACGGGGGTAGAGTTGGCGAATGGTCATGTGTGTTACAAAGATTGAGGGCGGCAGCGGGAGTGGATTTGCGGCGAGGGCTGGCTGCATTTCTCTGCGAAACAGGCGACCCCGACTGCCCACTGCCCACTGCCCACTGCCCACTGCCCACTGCCCACTGCCCACTGCCCAATGACCACTGCCCAATGACCAATGACCAATGACCAATGACCAATGACCAATGACCAATGACCAATGACCAAATACAGTTCTCCGAGTCAAACAGAAAGACGCATCCATGACCTCTGGTGCACCCGTGGTGGAGATTCAGGAATTATCGAAGCACTACGGGGAATTCGTAGCGCTGGACCGGCTGTCGCTGACGCTGAATCGCGGGAGCATTCTGGGGTTTATTGGTCCGAACGGTGCGGGGAAGACGACGACGATTCGGATTCTGGTGGGGTTGTCGCGTCCCACGTCCGGTTCCGCGCGAATTGCTGGCGCGGACTGCGTTCGGGAACTGGCTCGGGTTCGGCGTCTGGTGGGTTACATGCCGGACAAGTTTGGTTCTTACGACAACATGCGGGTGCGTGAGTATCTGGATTTTTTTGGTGCGGCATTCGGCATCTCGCGTCGGGAGCGTCAGCGGCGGATTTCTGAGGTTCTGGAGCTGACGAATGCGGTCTGGATGCAGGACCGCTATGTGGAGAGTTTAAGTCACGGGATGCAGCAGCGGGTGGGTATCGCGCGGACGCTGCTGCACAGCCCTGAGGTGCTGATCCTGGACGAGCCTGCGAACGGTCTGGACCCTGAGGCGCGAATTGAGATGCGAGCGATTCTGCTGCGACTGGCCGCGGAGGGACGAACGCTGATTGTGACCAGTCATATTCTGCCAGAGCTGGCGCGGATATGTGATCAGGTGGCGATTGTGGCGGGTGGTCGTCTGCGGGCGATGGGTACGCTGCAGGAGGTGACTCGTGAACTTTCCCAGCGGCGAACGATTGAAATTCAGTTGCTGACAGTGGAGGGCATCGGGGGCACTGCGGAGCGGGTTCGTCAGGGTCTGGAGGCAGATGCGGAGGTAGTGGTCTCTGAGGCGGAGACGATTATTCGCTGTCGCACGGCGGTATCGGATGAAGTGCTGGCGAAGCTCCTGCGTGAGCTTGTGTCAGCCGGCGACCGAGTTTCGCAGTTTCGCGAGGTGGCGGGTGATCTTGAGCAGGCCTTTGTGACAGCGGCTCGGGAAGCGGAAGCGGAGCGGGCGACAGCGGGCGTACCGAAGCGATCGGCTGCCGGCGGGGAGGTGCAGCAATGAGCGGCGTGGGAGTCATTCTTGGCCGTGAACTGCTGGCACTGCTTCGCAGCGCGCGTGTTCTGGCGATTCTGATGGTCGTGGCCACTGCGGCAGCACTGGTTGTGCTGCTCAAATGGCCATCTTCTGCGATTGTCGATCTTGACGGCACCAAGGGCCGGGAGGTTTTCCGCTGGCTGACCTATGCGATGCTGGCCGCCGCGATCCTCGTGGTCCCTGTCTTTCCTTCCACGCTGCTGGTGCGTGAGGTTCGGCGTCGCACATTCGAGCTGCTGCTGAATTCTCCGCTTTCGCGAACATCCATCTATCTTGGCAAGCTGCTGGCGATGCTGGGCTTTGTGATGCTGCTGCTGTGCACAACGCTCCCTGCAATGGCCTGTGCATACCTCATGGGCGGTCTGTCACTGGGTGCGGACGTCGTGCGGATGTATGGATTTCTGCTGCTGGTCTGCACACAGCTGGTCGTCGTGGGGCTGCTGGTGGGTACGTGGTGCCGCAACACGGAATCGGCGCTTCGCTGGAGTTATGGAGTGACGTTCGGGCTGACGATTGTGCCATGGTTTCCTGACGCCTTGTTTCCGGGCGGCACAAGTCCGCTGGCGAAGCTGCTGCAGCTGATGAAGCTGATTTCGCCGATCCCGGGGCTCCTGCAGATGCTCAATCAGAGCTCCTTCAGCGGTACGGGTCTGATTGATTCCCGCGACGCGGTGCTCTGGTACGTCGGCTTTGCTGTGTTGTTTATTGTCATTGGCAGTCTGGTCTGCATCTCCCGGTTCAGTCACGCTCTGCTGGACCGTGCCCGATCTCAGGGCTTCATTACTGACGACCAGGACCTGTGGGTTCAGACCAGTCGTCGGCTGCTGTATGTGGTGGATCCGCAGCGCCGGTCGAAGGGGATTCCGTGGCTGGTGAATCCGGTGATGGTGAAGGAATTTCAATGTCGGCAGTTCGGGCGGATGCACTGGCTGCTGCGGCTGGTTTTTGGCTGTGCAGTGCTCTCACTGCTGCTCACACTGGCCTCTGCCCGCGGTACGGAAAGTCGTGGTGTTGAATACACCGGAGCACTGATTATTGTGCTGCAGGTCTGTCTGATTGTGCTGCTGACACCGGGACTTGCTGCCGGAATGATTGCGAGCGAGATCGAGGGTGGCAGCTGGAATCTTCTGCGAGCCACTCCGCTGGGCCCCGTGCGAATTCTCTTCGGGAAACTCACCAGCGTCCTGATCACACTCGCGCTGCTGCTGTGCGCCACGCTCCCGGGCTATGGCGTGATCATGCTGATCAAACCGATTCTGCGACCGCAGGTCGAACAGGTGCTGGTGTGTCTGGCCGCTTCGGCGCTGCTGTCGATGTTTGTGAGTGCTGCGGTGAGCAGTCTGTGTCGCACGACAGCCATTGCCACTACAGTGGCGTATGGGTCACTCATCGGTCTGTTCGGCGGCACAATGCTCATCTGGGTCAACCGAGACGCTCCGTTCGGTCGTACGGTGGTCGAGAACGCTTTGCGGCTCAACCCGATGGCTGCAGCTCTGAATGCCATGCAGGCTGGCGGGTTTGAGGATTACAATCTGATCCCGTCGGCCTGGTGGATCGCGGGTACAGCATCTGTCCTGCTGCTGGTGCTGCTGTTTATTCGCACGCTTCGAATGACTCAGCCTGACTGAGCCCGCACGAGCCTGCCTGTCTCTGACCTGCCTGCTCGGGAGGCCGCGTTGATGAGTGATCTTCGAATCTCCTTTGCTGTCTGCCTGACGCTGTTTGCCATGCGGATCTGTTCCGCTGACTGCTCTGCAGCACCGCCCAATTTCGTGGTGATCCTTGCTGATGACCTTGGCTGGGGTGACATGCGGTCGAATAATCCGGAACGCAGCCGGATTCCCACACCGCAGATGGATCGTCTGGCGGCAGCGGGGATGCGGTTCACTGACGGTCACAGCAGTTCCGGCTGTTGTTCGCCATCGCGCTACACACTGCTCACCGGCCGTTATCACTGGCGAACCACGCTGCAGTCGGGCATTGTGCCGGTGTGGGGGGCTCCCCTGATCGCTCCGGATCGCACCACCATTGCGTCACTGGCCGGATCCCGGGGTTACGTCACGGCCTGTATCGGCAAGTGGCACCTCGGCCGAAAGTGGCCGATCGCCCCGGAGCAGAAATCGCTGTTTACCGGCTTCGGGGGCAAGGCTGGCGGGGGTGGTGACGTGGCAACCGCGATCACTCAGGCCCACCGGGACGCCTGGCAGTCCGTCTTCTCCCAGGCGATTCCTGAGGGGCCGACGAGTCGAGGGTTTGACGAGTACTTCGGAACGGACGTGCCTAACTGGCCACCGTACTGCTTTATTGAGAATGACCGAACGGTGGGAATCCCATCAGAACTCCTGTCGCCCGACAGACTGGTGAAGAATCAGGCCAGCATCCAGGGGCCGGCGCTGCCGGACTGGAAGCTGGAACCGATTCTTCCGGCGCTGGCTGATCGTGCCACGGCATTCATCCGCACGCACGCCCGGGCGTCGCACCCGTTCCTGCTGTACCTCCCGCTCACCTCGCCCCACACGCCCCTCGCGGTCAATTCCGAGTGGCGGGGCAAAAGTCAGCTCAACAGCGATTACGCCGATCTGGTCATGGAAACCGACGCTGTTGTCGGACGCATCCTGGATGCTCTGGATGACGCCGGCGTCACGGATAACACCGTGGTGATCTTTACATCGGACAATGGCTGTGCGTCGTACATCGGGGTGCGTGAGCTGGAGCGGCAGGGGCATTTCCCGAGTGGTCCGTTTCGAGACTATAAATCTTCTGTTTATGAAGGCGGCCATCGGGTGCCGTTCGTCGTTCGCTGGCCCGGAGTGATTCGGGCGGGTTCGGTCTGTCGCCAGCTGGTGCAGCAGGCAGACATCATGGCCACGATCGCGGGCATTCTTGGCGTGTCGCTGCCTGACAGCGCGGGTGAAGACAGCTTCAGTCTGCTGCCGCTTCTGCAGGGCAGCGACCGGCCGATTCGCACGGCTGCTGTGAATACCGCCTGCAATGGACTTCCGAGCTATCGCGAGGGGGCGTGGAAGTATGTGGCCACGGCCAGTCCCGAGCTGTATCAGCTTGACGAGGATCCTGCGGAAGCCGTGAACCTTGCAGCGCAGCATCCGGAGCGACTGCGGGAGATGCAGGCTGCGTTCGAGAAACTCATCCGGGCTGGTCGCAGTACTCCCGGCACTCCGCAGAAAAACGATGTGCGAGTCACGCGGTACCCGAAGAAAAAAGCGGGCGAATAACAGACGTCATTGTGCGGTGACCATGTCCGACTGGCGGAAGTTTGACTGATCAGGCTTGCAGGGATATCCTTCCCGATACATTCCCGGTAAGACTGTTTGCCTGTCAGGAGGGTTGGCTGATGAAGTTCCCTTTTTTGCTGGCTGCTGCCGCACTGCTGCTTCCCGTTTCTGTCATGCGATCGCCTGACGACCCTCTGGCGAAGAAGATTCCTGACACCGGGTTTGAGGCTGTCATACTTGCGCGGTTCGCCACCGTGGAAGGCACTCCCAGTGTGATGATTCGGATGCCGGCATGGGAACTGCGGCAGGGGGAACCGAAGGCCGGTGCTCTGTCACCCCAGGAGGCACGGCAGGAACCGATCGGCAACGTGCCACCTGAGCCGGAAGCGGGAGGGTTGGACATTAATGTCGACATGGACTTTCAGCTGTCTGAGTTTGAGCCACTCGCGCCGATCACCACGACGTTGCCCCTGCGACAACTGAAGGTCTGGAATCTGAAGGGGCGTCAGTTGTCCGAGCAGGAGGTCAGGGCCGCATTGTCGCGCGAGATTCCACTTCTGGCGCTGCCTGAGCCACCTGAGGCCGGTCAGCCTCCGATAGATCCGTATTATGCGTCAGTCCTGCGTCCGGATCTGCTGTTTGTATTCGCGGAGGAACTGATTGAATTCGGGGACAGCAGCCTGAAAATCCCGGAATTCGAGATGCCATCATTATTCGACGGGTCACCTGTCCCGGGACCGGCCGCGCCGGGGGCCGGATCTGAGCGCTAGCGGGACAGCCGTTGCATTTTCGGAATTCCTCGGCAGTTGCAGTGGAATCTGCGTCAGGAATCTGTAGCCGGCCTCAAGAAGAGTGCGGAGGCGTGGCTGACAGACGATCCAGGCGGGAGTGCAGCGGTGATGAATCGGTTGGTGATGGTGCTTTGCGGACTGCTGGCCTGTCTTCAGGTGCCCCAGGCGGCTGCGGACGGGCCTCCGAATGTGGTGTTGATTCTGATGGACGACATGGGCTGGCGCGATGTCGGCTGCATGGGTAATTCCTTTGTTGAAACGCCGCATCTGGACCGCCTGGCCGGGCGTGGATTAATCTTCAGTCAGGCCTATGCCAGTGCACCCAACTGTGCGCCGACGCGGGCCTGTCTGATGTCCGGCCAGTACACGCCGCGGCACGGGATTTATACCGTGGTTGATCCGCGCCAGCCGAATGGGTCACCGTGGCATAAGCTGCTGGGTTCTGAAAGTCGTTCAGAACTGGATACGGACGTGGTGACGGTGGCTGAATCGCTGGCAGCAGGCGGTTATGCCACGGCATTTTTCGGCATGTGGAACCTGGGCCGCGGGCGTACCGGACCGATGACGCCGGGGGGCCAGGGTTTTCAGCGTGTGGTATTCCCTGAGAATCTGCAGTTCGGCAAGGATGCATACTTCAATGACCGCGGCGAGTATCTGAGTGATCGACTGATGGATTCGGTGCTGGAGTTTGTGGAACAAAACCGGGAACGCCCGTTTTTTGTGTATCTTCCGGACCACGCAGTGCATGCCCCCTGGGAACCCAAACCGGAACTGCTGAAGAAGTACGAAGCAAAGGCGGCGCGGGTCGCCGCAGATCGCCGCAACGACCCGGCGTACGCAGCCACCGTTGAGGCGGTCGATCAGAATATCGGCCGGCTGCTGAATACACTGGATCGCCGGCAGCTCACACAGAACACA
>CAZLOQ010000004.1:15637-54626 GCA_964561125.1 uncultured Chitinophaga sp.
GTCCGACAACGGCGGCACCAACGCTTACACACCGCCCCTGCGGGGAGGCAAGGGGGCCTTGTATGAGGGCGGGATTCGCATTCCGCTGGTGGTCGCTGGTGCCGGTGTCAAAAGTCCGGGGCGTACGATTGATGTGCCGGTTGCCAGCATCGACTGGTATCCCACCCTGCTGGAGCTTGCTGGTATTCAGCCGCCCCGGCAGGTGCTGGACGGAGTCAGTCTGGTGCCATTGCTGCGAGGCGAATCCCGAATTGAGCGTGAGCGGCTGTTCTGGCACTTTCCCTGCTACGTTGGCCGTAATGGTCCGGCGAGTGCTGTCCGGGTCGGCAACTGGAAACTGCTGGAATTCTTCGAGGACGGCGGTCGTCGCGAGCTTTACGACCTCGCCACAGACCCGGGAGAAGAAACGGACCTTTCCGGATCCAGTCCGCAAAAGCTCAGCGAACTTGCTGCCATTCTCGATCGCTGGCAGGCAGACACTCAGGCCGCCATCCCGAGCACGATGAATCCCGACTATAACCCGGCATCCGCTGGCATTCGTGGCAAGGGGGGGGCTGCGGGCGGCAAGGGAGGCAAAGGCGGCGAAGGTAGGAGAAAAGGGAGTAAAGCTGGAGAGGGCGGCAAGGGCGGCAGGGGTGATGGCGTGAACCGCAACACTCCACCGCGGGAGTGATTTGACTGAAATCCTCAGCTTCGCGACACTGTTCCGCAACTGCCGACGGCTGCGCGGAACATTTCGCCGAGCGAAATGCGCTGCGGGAATGCCGCTTCGTCTTTCCGTCCCGCGTTTCAGGAATTCTCCGATGCACTTCCGCTCTGTTCTGCCCGCCCTGCTTGCAGCCTGCCTGTTCCCATCCGTTTCCATTCACGCTGAAAACTGGCCTGCATGGCGCGGTCCCCAGGGTAACGGCATCAGCACAGAAAAGGGCGTGGCTGTGGAATGGGGACCAACAAAGAATGTGGCGTGGAAGCTGGAACTTCCCGGTCCCGCCGGAGCGACTCCGGTAGTCTGGGACAAACAGATCTTCCTGACTTCTGTCAACGACGCCGGTGAACTGCTGTTGCTGGCAGTGGACACGACTGGCAGGGTGCAGTGGCAGCAGGTCGTGGCTGCGGGTAACCAGAATTCGCGTGGTGACGAAGGCAATTCAGCTTCGCCTTCTCCGGTGACGGATGGTCAGCATGTCTGGACCTTCATGGGGGAAGGAACTCTGGCCTGCTACACGGTGGCCGGAAAGGAAGTCTGGAAACAGAACGTGCAGGACAAGTACGGCCGGTTCAAAATTCAGTTTGGGATGAGTTCCACGCCGGTGCTGGAAGACGGGGTGCTGTATCTGCAGCTGATTCATGGTGAAGGCAATCCGAAAACACGTGAAGCGGTGGTGGTGGCGATTGACGGTTTGACGGGCCAGGAGAAATGGAAGGTGGACCGTCCCAGCGACGCCGAGGCCGAGAACGAACATTCCTATGCCTCGCCGATGCTCTACCGCGACGGCAAAACCCGACTGCTGCTCACTCACGGTGCCGACTTCATCGTGGCGCATGACCTGACCGACGGCCACGAAGTCTGGCGCTGCGGAGGGCTCAATCGCCGCGATGATGCCGCTCTGCCCTACGACCCCACACTGCGTTTTGTGGCTTCCCCCGCCACCGCTCCGGGCCTGATCATCGCTCCGTCCGCCAAGCAGCATCCGGTGCTGGCGATTCGTCCGGACGGCTCTGGTGACGTCACCGGTTCTGACAAGTGTCTCTGGACCTGGAAGCGGACTCCCGATGTGCCAACTCCGATCATCAGTGAAGGACTTCTCTACCTGTGTATGGAGAACGGCAACCTGACGGTGCTGGAGGCGGAGACCGGGGCCGAGGTGTATTCTCAGGCGACCCATCGTCAGCGCCATCGGGCTTCTCCGGTGCTGGTTGACGGCCGACTGTACCTGACGGCCCGCGACGGCCGTGTGACCGTTGTGCAGGCCGGTCGGGAGTTTAAGGTGCTGGCTGTGAACGAGCTGGGTGAGGATCAGTCTGCTTCGCCGGCTGTCTCCGGCGGGACAATTTATCTGCGGACGTTCAGGCACCTGTACGCGATCCGCCCGTAACACAGGCAGAAGAGTCTTCAGTCGCGGGTGGCCAGTCGTTCTCCCTGTTCCCGGAAACCACTGGCCGCCGCGTTGATACCTCGAAGCAGCGGCAGGAGCGTTTGCGGGGTGTGCCCGGAAGACAGCAGGCTGTCGGTGAGACTGCCGAAATTGCCTTGTTCTGCCGGCCCGAAGCAGCCATAGCAGCCGCGATTAAAGGACGGACAGATCGCTCCGCAGCCGGTTTGCGTGATCGGTCCCAGACACGGCACTCCCTGGGCCACTTCAATGCAGACGTTGCCTTTTCGCTTGCATTCAAGGCAGACACTGTGCATCGGGATCCGCGGGCGTCGGCCGGCTACAAGAGCTGTCAGCAGTTCCAGAAGCTGGCCGCGATCGATCGGGCAGCCGCGGAGTTCATAATCCACCGGAACATGTTCCGCGATGGCCGTTGAAGTCGCGAGCGAGGCAATGTATTCGGGCCGGGCGTAAACGGCCTGCAGGTAGTCGGCATGGCTGGCCCAGTTCCGCAGAGACTGAATGCCGCCGGCGGTTGCACAGGCCCCGATCGTGACCAGCACCCGCGACTGCCGACGCACTTCCTGAATTCGCTCCACGTCGTGCGGCGTTGTGATTGAACCTTCTACCAGAGCCACATCATAAGGGCCCGGCTCCATCCGGCTGGACGCCTCAGGAAACAGCGCGATATGCACCATCTCGGCCACCTGCAGCAGCTCGTCCTCACAGTCCAGCAGTGACAGCTGACAGCCGTCGCAGGAGGCGAATTTGAACACTGCCAGGCGTGGCCGAGTCGCTGTTTCTTCTGCGTCCACCGTCTCAGTCGCCACCGTCATTGCGTGAGCTCCGTTTCGAGGGCATTGTGAGGACATTGTGAGGACATCAGAGATTTTCAATCGGCAGCAGCTGCTGCACGCGGTTAAAGCTCAGCACAGGACCTTCCCGGCACAAAAAGTACGGACCGAACTGACAGTGTCCGCAGAAGGCCACGGCACAATTCATATTGCGTTCCAGTGACAGATAGAGTTGTCCCTGGGGAATTCCGCGGGCTGCAGCAGTGCGCATGACATACCACATCATCACTTCAGGACCGCACGTGAATACAAATGTCCGGGAGTGATCGCGGAGCCAGAGTCGATCGAGGACCGACGTCACCACTCCCACGCTCCCCCGCCAGCTGTCGTCAGCGCGATCCACGGTCGTCAGCACGTTCATTCCGGCAGCACGCCACGCATCGTATTCTCCGGGGTACAGCAGCAGCTGTGGTTCCCGGGCACCCACGATCAGCGTCAGCTCACCAAACTCCGCTCGATTCCCCAGCAGCTGCCGGATTGCGGGACGCAGCGGTGCCAGTCCGATGCCGCCGGCGACCAGCACCACATCACGGCCGCTGCAGCGATCCAGGGGCCAGCTGGAGCCGAATGGACCACGCAGGCCCAGCACATCGCCCTCCCGCAGTTTCGCAAGACTGCCGGTTACATTTCCAGCCTGACGAACCGTATGCGGAATCACCGTTGTCTGCGCGGGATCCCCGCTGATTGATATTGCAGATTCACCAATCCCGGGCAGGTACAGCATGTTGAACTGACCGGGCTGAAACGGCCAGGTACGACCGCCGGCAGGGGCATGCGCAGCGTTTTCCGGCACCAGTTCGTAAGTCGTCACGCCCGGCAGCTCCTGAATCACCCGATGAATCCGCGCGGGCTGCTGCAGCCATGGATCGGCCAGGGGGGTGAAAACAGGAGGATTGTCGGGGCGGGTCATGCGTCTGCTCCTGAAGATTCAGCCGCCGCACGCAGTTCCACAACTTCTTCGGTCAGGTCGATGCCCGGCGGACACCAGGTGATGCAGCGACCGCAGCCCACACAACCGGAGGTGCCGAACTGATCATGCCATGTCGCCAGCTTATGTGTCAGCCACTGCCGATAGCGGCCGGCAATTGTATTTCGGGCCGGATTTCCGTTGACACGACTGAAGTCGATGTTAAAGCAGCTGTCCCACTGGCGACGTCGATCCACCTGCGTCAGTTCAGCAACCTCGGTCACTGTCGAGCAGAAGCAGGTGGGACAAACCATGGTGCAGTTGGTGCATGACAGGCAGCGTTCCGCGATGGCGTCCCAGCGTGGACTTTCCAGGTTTCCCAGCAACAGTTCGCGCAGCCCGTCTGTGTCCATGTGTCGGGTGATCTGCGAAACAGCCTGCGACCGCGCAGACTCGGCAGCCTCCAGCTGGTCCGCGTTCGCCTTCGCAGGCTCGCCGCTCACCCCCAGCCGCCGCAGAAGTTCCAGTCCGCGATCAGAGCCACATTCCACGGTGAAGCCCTGTTCAAGTTCGGTCAGTGCCAGATCAAAGCCCGTCTGACATCGCGGTCCGGTGTTCATCGAAGTGCAGAAGCAGGTGGCGGCTGCCTGAGTACAGTTGACGGCAATCAGCAGCACAGCTTCGCGGCGCGCCTTGTACAGCGGATCCACATAGGGACCGCCCAGAAACACCCGGTCCTGCACCGCGATCGCAGCCAGTTCACACGCCCGCACCCCCAGAAATGCGTAACGCCGCGGAGCGGCTGCCGGAGTTGTGAACTGCCACGAATCGCCGGCCCGCTGCGCCGCAGCTACCAGCTCATCCGCCGGAAACAGATACTTCTTCCACGAATGCGGTCCCACAACATAACCAAACAGCTGCTGATCACCACGCCGCTCCAGACGGTATTCGCCCGGCTTCTGCCGGTCCGTCCAGCCCTCCGGCAGGTCCGCCATCGATTCTATGCGGCCATAAACAATGGCAGCCTGATCAATCACAGGCCCGACGACTTCATAGCCGTCACCGGCCAGCAGCTGAATAAGCTCTTCCAGCCTCGCCCGGGGCAGCCAGAAGGTACTGCGTTCGTCCGTCATGGATTGGCTCCAGGGGGGGCGGCCGCTGTCGGAATGGTTGGCTTCTGAGCGATCTTCGCCGAAACCTCAGCCGCATCCGCAAATAAATCCAGCAGCTGCAGGCGAGTGCTCAATAGCCTTCGGGATATGACCTGAGCCATCCGCTTCATCAGGATGTATCCCAGCTTTGGATCTGATTCGCAGAGCTGCTGCAGGCAGCGCCCGGAAAGTGCCAGAAGCCGGGCCGAATCCAGTACGGTTGCCGTTGCCGTCATCACGCCATCGCTGATCAGCCCCGACCAGCCCACGAGGTCTCCGGGACCGGCCGTGAGCAGCGTGACTTCGCCGCGGCCGGGAACCTTCATCGACAGCCGGACATGTCCCGAGAACAACACGAATACCTCGTCTTCCACCTGCCCTTCGCGAAACAGCACTGTCCCGGCGCCGGCTTCCACAAGACGCGACGCACGCCCCAGACAGGTCAGCTCCGCATGCGGCAGTCCCTCAGCGAAACGTGTGGAATGGAGCATCTTCAGCAGATTCGGTGCGTCCAGCCCCATCTCTCAGCCCCCCCAAAAAACGAAATCACTCTGAAAGAAATCACTCAGAACGAATAATGTCGAATGCCCAGCAGCTGGCGCTTCAGTTCCGCACGAAAATCGGGGTGTGCAATGCCGATCAGCTGATCGGCGCGTTCCCGCAGCGAACGCCCGTGCAGATTGACCGCACCAAATTCCGTCACCACCCAGTGCACATGTCCCCGCGTCGTCACTACACCGGCCCCCGCAGTCAGCTCGGGCACAATCCGCGAATACCGGCCACCAGCGGCCGTGGCTGGCAGTGCAATCACTGGAATACCCCCCGGCGACATCGCTGCACCGCGAATGAAATCCATCTGACCACCGATCCCGGAATAGATGCGGTGACCGAGCGAATCCGCACACACCTGTCCGGTAAGGTCCACCTGGAGTGCGGAATTGATCGCCACCAGTCGCTCAAGCTTTCGCAGCAGGTTCGTGTCATTCGTCTGATTGCAGGGCAGAAAGCTCACTTCCGGATTGTCATTCACAAAGTCGAAGACTTTCTGAGAACCACTGACAAAACTGGTGATGTAAACGCCCGGGAACACCTGCTTGCGGCTGTTGGTAATTGCGCCTGATGCGGCCAGGTCCACCACTCCATCCGAAAACATCTCCGTGTGCACTCCCAATTCCAGTTTGTGCCGCAGTCTCCGCAGAACAGCGTCGGGGATGCTGCCAATCCCCGCCTGAAGCGTCGCTCCATCCGGAATCAGCGCCGCGACCTGTTCACCAATTGCAGCCTCCACCGATGATTCCCCGGAGACCATGTGCTGATGCAGCGGTCGATCCGTGCTGATCCACGCCGAAAGACGTGACAGCGGCAGTGTGGTGTCGCCCAGCGTTCGCGGCATTTGCCGGTTGATTTCTCCGATGATGATTCCCGCAGAATCCACCGCTGCCCGGGCCGCATCGACCGATGTCCCCAAAGAACACTGGCCATGCCGATCCGGCGGCGACAGCTGGACGAGAGCGGCATCGAGCGGAATTGTTCTGCTGGTGAACAGGGCGGGAATGTCGGAGAGAAACACCGGAACAAAATCCGCGAGTCCCTCCTGAACGGCTGCCCGCAGCGGGGCACCTGTGAAAAAGGATACGGACCGAAACCGCCCCCGACAGGACTCGGACAAAAACGGTGCCGGTCCCTCGGTGTGCAGATGGTACAGCGTCACAGCTGTCAGATCTTCACGGCCGCACATGGCCTCAAGCAGGGGCGTGGGTGTTGCCGCGGCGCCGTGAACGAAAATATTCATTCCGGACCGCAGTGCCTGTACAGCATCCTCAGCGGGAACGGCATGTGTCATGGAATCTTTCCGAAGAACTTATCAAAGCCGGGAGGAACGCTGAAGAATACGCGGTGACGTTGTGGAAGATCAACCCCGTCCGGATTCATACGGCAAGTCCCGTTCCAAAAAACCAGGCGACGTGCGGGGCACGTGGCTGCGGGGCGCTTGACGTGCGGAGCATACGCAATTCGTGTTGTCGTTTCAGATCCGGCTACTGTTTCCCGGCGGCTGACGATCTGCCATCGGCCGCAGCACTGCGCACGTATTCCGCAAGCCGACTGAGGTTGCGACTGAAAACGCGACTTTCGAGGAACAGTCGGGAGGGATCTTTTCCGGCGTTGCTGACGACGGGTTTGCCGTCTTCGGTGGTAACCCAGCGACCCATTGAGTCGAGTTGCGCAAGGATTTCGGTGGCGTCCTTCTGCAGAGTTTTGAGGCTTCGCTGTTTCAGGGGACGGGCACGACCGGCGACCTGCAGGTTGTAGTCGGATTCCAGCTGTTCCAGCTGACAGCTGCCTTTGAAGCTGTAGTGGGTGGGCATGCGGGAATCGTCGTAAGTGGGTTCATAGGTATCGCGGACAAAATAGATCGGGCGATTCGTCTGCAGTTCGTGGAATCGTGCGAGCTGACCGTTGGGCAGACGAACGCGTCTGAGCCAGTTCAGGGCAGCGGGGATGGGTTCCAGAAAGCGGCGTTCGCCGGTGAGCTCGGTGAGTGTGAGCAGGGTGCGGATCACATCCTGCGATTCAGCCCCTGCGGCAGCAGGCGGTTCAAACCTGCGAGCCCAGATCGGCTGCAGTTGATGGTTGTACTGCTGTGCCCACGCGGGCTGCGGTTCGGGAAGTTGTGCACGAATCAGAAAGTCGCCGAATTTGAGCTGAGCCTGGCGGCAGCGACTGTCACCGGTTGCTTCAAAGGCTGTCTGCAGCGTCTGCACGACTGTGCCGGCGAGTCCGTCGTTGAGAGTTGGGTAGTCCCAGTAGTTCTTGTGGCGTTCTGCAGACCGCCAGTCACCGGCGGGGAATGACGCGCTGACCACCGGGAAAGATTCCACCGGCTTCTCCCAGCCCTGCGGAAAGCCGCCGCTGGCGAACTGTGCGGTGAGCAGTCGGTCGATTGCGTAGCGGGCGGCTTCATGCAGTGTGGGGTCGGCGGCGTTGAGTCGCTGGTTGAGGCGGATGAGGAACCGCAGGGCAGCCTGAGTTTTGTCGTCGTCGAGAGTGGAGTAGTTGCGGCCTTTGGCTTTGCCGCGGCCGTCGCGATAACGACCGGTGTTTTTTCCTGCCGCGTCAAAGTCAACGCGGTCCGCCCAGCCACCGGATTCCAGCTGGCCGTGGAGCAGTGCGGCGGCGGCAGCTTTGGCGGCATCGAGGAAGACAGGACTGGGGCTGGCATCCCACGCATCCAGAAAGGCTTCGCCAACTGCAGGCGTTCCCGGTGGCTGCACCCAGATTTCAGTGGGTGTGGCCTTGCCTTCACCGCGGCGGGACTTGCCGTCCAGTGACACATCGTAGACGTAACCACCGCGAAAACCTGCCTGACTCCGGAACACCTCAACAGCACGCAGCATGGCGGCCTTAACGGTTTCCGGGTCGGCAGCGACTGGAGATTCGATGCTGCTGACGGAACTGACGGAACTGACGGAACTGGCTGGACTGGGGCAACTGGCGGGACTGGGGTAACTGGGGTAAATGTGGCGAATGGCAGCAGCCACGGCCGATGTCGGATCAGCGGCGAAGCCGAACACCGCAGGGAGAGACACGATGGCGGCAGTGAGCAGGACAAGAAGGATCAAGCGTGGCATGGTACGACTTTCGGCTGCAGAAATTTTCAACGGCGTGAATGCCGGGGTCGTGAGTCTGACGTGCGGTGCGAACGGGTCCGACGCGGCAGATTTTCTCGGGTGCTCAGGTGCTCGGGTGCTCAGGGGCTCAGACATGCGGGTTCAAAGTCCGATGGGTTCAGCCAGCCGGCGGGAGGTCGCTTTCCCTGCATGATCAACTCATGAAAGCCCGCGCCGTTCGTGGGGCGATATTCATCGAAGATGTGTCCGTTTCCGAACATTCGGGGATCGCCCTGGGTGCGGAGTTCGGCTTCCATCCGGTTGAGAAGCGACGCTTGAAGCGTTTGATGTTCGGGAGCGCCCGCAATGTTCCGGATGCAGTCGGGATCCTGTCTGAGATCGAAGAGCAGTTCTGCGGGCTGCAGTCCGAAGTTCAGCTGCCACGAGCGATCGCTGCGGTCTGCGCGACCGCGCTCGAGGATCAGTGATTTCGTGGGGCTGCCGTCTGTATCGGGGTAGCCGGATTCCGGATTACCGGCGGGCCAGCGGGACGGTTCATAATTGCGCAGAAACAGGTGCGAGTGCGTGACGAGACCACGGATGGGATAGCCCACGTCAGCGGGACGGCCCACGTCGGTACGTTCCTTGCCGATCAGGGCATGATCGCGGGAGGGTTCGATCTGCCCCGACTGTCTGCTTTCAAGGATTGGCCGCAGGCTGCGACCGGTCACAGCCTGCATACCGGCGGCGACGGGATTGCAGCCGGCGTAATCCAGAATTGTGGGCGCCAGGTCCACGAAGCTGACAAAGTCATCGATGACGCGTCCCGGGACTGGAATCCCGGCCGGCCAGCGGATCGCGAGCGGTACCTGACAGGAGGCGGGCCAGGCATAGCCCTTGGCGCGGGGAAACGGCATGCCATGATCGCTGGTGACGATGATCAGCGTGTTCCCGAGGAGCCCTCGGGATTCCAGCTCCTGCAGCATGCGACCGAGATGGCGGTCGGTATGCTCGACCTCGAATGCGTAATCCAGAAGATCATGACGGACTGTCTCGTCATCGGGCCAGTACGCGGGAACTCGATCGATCTCATGCAGCTGCCGCCCGCCCTTCTTTACGCCGGACTGAAATTCATATCCCCGATGAGGTTCGAGGCTGCCGAACCAGAAACACCATGGCTGACCGGCGGGAGCATGATCAAGGAAATCGCGAAAGTTGGCGGCATAGTCATTCGGTGAAATCTGCGTGGTGGGTGGAGTGGCGCGGCGGGCGTTCCAGGGTTTCCCGGTGAGCATTCGCGGGTTGCCGTCTGCGTCTTCAGCGATACCGGGGCCCCAGCCTTTGCCGGTCATTCCCATGTGCCAGCCGCGGTCGGTGAGTACTTCGGGCCAGCTGCGAAATTTGGGTGGAAATCGAGCCATGTGGTTGCCGGCCTCCTCCAGCTGCCAGAGATGTCGTCCGGTGAGCACGATGGCGCGGGAAGGAGCGCATTTGGCCATGGGGGTCAGGGCATTGCGGAAGAGCAGTCCTTCGCGTGCGACGCGGTCAAAGGCAGGGGTGGACACCCACGGCGTCCCGTAGGCTCCGGCATGCCGGCCCCAGTCATCCGCGATGGCGAAGAGGATGTTGGGGGGTACGTCGGGGGCGTTGTGGGCCGGAACGCGAGAGATGGAGACGGTGCTGCTGACAAGCAGCGCGATGCAGAACAGCAGTCGGTGCATCCGGAGTTTTCCTTTCACTGATAAATCACCACGAGGAACACCTGAGCCGCTGCGCGACTGGAATTGCGGATTTCGTGAGGGACATCAGCACGATAGCTGGCGGAATCGGCGCGATTGAGTTCTGAGGATTCGTCACCTGAAACCAGAGTCACGCGACCTTTCTGTACTGTAAGAAATTCACGGGTGCCCTCGAAGTGAGCGGCGGAACGGAGTGCCCCGCCGGGCTGGAGCAGCACTTCGTAGAATTCGACGTCTTTTTCGAGATGCAGCGGGGAGAGAGTGCGGATGGAACAGTTCTGGTCGGAGCGGAAGATATGGCTGCGATCGTCAGCGCGGATGATTTCGATACCGGGAGCCGGTGAGGCCTGATCGACGAGTTCGGACATGCTGAGTCCGAGTGCGGAGGCAATGCGGACGGTGACGGCCAGCGTGGGGTTGGCGAGTTCGCGTTCGATCTGGCTGAGCATTGAACGGCTGACGCCGGAGGCTCGGGAGAGTACATCGAGTGACCAGCCGCGCTGTTGCCGCAGCTGGTGGATGCGACGGCAGACGTGACGGCTGACTTCTTCGGCGGACGCCGCTGACGCCTGTTCGCCCGCTGGTGAATCGGCACTCATGCAAACCTCAATTCCCGTTCAATATACCGAACAAAAACTCTTGCAAACTGAACTCCGCTTCATATACTATACTGCACGTGTTCTCCAATATATTTAATATTCGAAGGAAAATCCACAATGCGGGCTCTGGTCAAGCGTCATGCCGAACGGGGGCTCTGGCTGGAAGACGTTCCGATGCCCAAGGTCGGGATGAACGACGTGCTGATTCGGGTGGACCGCACCGGGATCTGCGGTACTGATGTGCACATTTACGAATGGGACGCGTGGGCTCAGCGTACAATTCCGGTGCCGATGGTTGGAGGTCATGAATTTGTGGGCGAGATTGTCGAGGTAGGTTCGAACGTCTCCGACTTTCATCCGGGAGAAATCGTCAGCGGTGAGGGTCATGTGGTCTGCGGACGCTGCCGCAATTGTCTTGCCGGTCGGCGACATCTCTGCCCCAGAACTCAGGGCATCGGTGTCAACCGGCCCGGTGCATTCGCGGAATACATTGCGCTGCCCATGACCAATGTCTGGCACCATCACAGCGGAATTGATCGTGACATTGCGGCGATTTTCGACCCGTTCGGCAACGCCGTGCACACGGCGCTGGCCTTTCCCGTGCTGGGCGAGGACGTGCTGATCACGGGTGCTGGTCCGATCGGGCTGATGGCAACGGCCGTGGCAAGGCATGCGGGAGCCCGTTTCGTGGTGGTGACCGATGTGAACCCCTGGCGACTGGAACTGGCCCGGCGAATGGGGGCCACACGCACAGTGGACGTGCGCCACGAAACACTCACGCAGATCCAGGCCGAACTGGGAATGGCAGAGGGTTTCGACGTGGGGCTGGAAATGTCCGGAAATGCTGATGCATTCCGTGACATGCTGCGAAACATGGCGCACGGTGGAAAAATTGCCATGCTCGGCATTCCTTCCGCTGACATCTCGATTGACTGGACGCAGGTTGTGTTCAACATGCTGACAATCCACGGGATCTACGGACGCGAAATGTACGAGACGTGGTACAAGATGACCGTCATGCTGCAAAGCGGACTGGATATCAGCCCGGTGATTACCCATCGGCTGCACTTCACAGAATACGAGCAGGGCTTTGCTGCCATGCGTTCCGGTCAATCCGGAAAAGTCATTCTCAGCTGGAAGGACTGACACTTGTGACACTCCGCAGAAGTTAAGACACTGCGGTCACTCCGTTCCCAGCGTATTTCTTCATCCCGCAGTCTCCGCGACAGGATTCCGGAATGTCAGGTCTGACTGAACACGCACTCGCAGAACTCGATTCCATCCGTTCGCAGGGTCTGTTCAAGGCCGAGCGTATCATCGACTCGCCGCAGCGGACCGGGATTCAACTGCAGGATGGTCGCGAGGTTCTGAATCTTTGTGCCAACAATTATCTGGGGCTGGCCGATCACCCGGAAATCCTGCGGGCCGCCCATGAAGCCCTTGATCGCTGGGGCTACGGCATGGCCTCTGTCCGCTTCATCTGCGGCACTCAAACGGTCCACCGCCACCTTGAACAGGCTCTCAGCCGGTTTCTTTCTGCTGACGATACCATCCTCTACAGTTCCTGCTTCGATGCCAACGGCGGTCTCTTCGAGACGCTTCTGGGCGAACAGGATGCCGTGATTTCAGATTCGCTGAACCATGCCAGCATCATTGACGGAATCCGGCTCTGCAAAGCCCGGCGGTTTCGCTATCGCAACAACGACATGGGCGATCTGGAACAGCAACTGCAGGCCGCACGCTCCTGCAGACATCGCCTGATCGCTACTGACGGCGTGTTTTCCATGGATGGCTACCTCGCAAAACTGCCGGACATCTGCGAACTGGCAGACCGCTACGACGCCTCCATCATGGTCGATGATTCTCACGCTGTCGGTTTCATCGGCGCGACAGGTCGCGGGACCCCGGAACACTTCCAGGTGACCGGGCGAATTGATCTGATCACCGGCACACTGGGCAAGGCACTCGGAGGGGCCAGTGGCGGCTACACCTCCGGGCGACAGCCACTGATTGATCTGCTGCGCCAGCGATCGCGCCCCTCACTGTTCTCCAACTCGCTTGCCCCCCCGATCACTGCTGCTTCCCTGAAGGCCCTCGAACTGCTCGATTCTTCCGCCGAACTGCGCGACAATCTGCGACGCAACACGCAGTACTTTCGCACAGCAATGTCAGAGGCGGGGTTTCGCATTCTTCCCGGTGAACACCCGATCGCCCCGGTCATGATCGGCGACGCTGCGCTGGCTGCACGGCTCGCCGATCGCCTGCTGCAGCTGGGAGTCTACGTGATTGGCTTTTCATTTCCCGTTGTGCCCCGCGGCGAAGCCCGCATTCGCACCCAGATGTCCGCAGCGCACTCCCTCGAACAACTCGAACAGGCCGTTCACGCGTTCCGCCAGGCCGGTCGCGAACTGCAGCTGATTCCGTCCTGATGACTCTCGACTTTTCCTGAAAGAGACCTGCGATGCCGCAGCTGACAGCCCTCTTTGGATATCTGGTGCTCATCGGACTTGCGTGGCTGATGAGCAGTCATCGGGGGCGATTTCCGTGGCGGATTGTCGCGTGGGGCACAGCACTGCAGTTCAGCTTCGCAACTCTGATTCTCAAAACGCAGCCGGGTAAGCAGTTCTTCGATCTGCTGGGATCCATCTTCACGCGTCTGATCAGCTTTGCAGACCGTGGCAGCAGCTTTCTGTTTCAGGATTTCTCCACAAAAGCCTTCGCGTTCAGTGTGCTCCCGATCATCATCTTCTTCTCCGCGCTGACTTCGGTCCTGTATCACCTTGGCATCATGCAGCTTCTGGTAAAGGGCATTGCCAAAGTCATGCAGCAGACGCTGGGGACATCAGGCGCCGAAAGTCTTTCGGCTGCGGCGAATATCTTTGTCGGGCAGACAGAAGCTCCGCTGGTCGTCAGGCCGTTCGTCGCCCGCATGACCCGCTCAGAACTCATGGCCATCATGGTTGGCGGCTTTTCTACAATTGCCGGGAGCGTCATGGCGATCTACGTAAAGGAATTCGGCGTCAACGCCGGCCATCTGCTGACAGCATCCGTGATCTCCGCCCCGGCCGGACTCCTGATTGCCAAAGTCCTGCAGCCGGAAACTGAAATCCCGCAAACGCTCGGCACCCAAAGCATTCAGCTCCCGAAGAGCACCGGAAATCTGATTGAAGCCATCAGCAACGGGGCCTCTGACGGGCTGATGCTGATGCTCAACGTCGCGGCCATGCTCGTCGCCTTCATCGCCCTGATCGCGCTGGCCGATTTCTGCCTCGAAAATTCAGCATCCTGGGTGCAGCACAAACTGGGAGTTGCCGCACCTGTCACCGTTAACGTGGCTTTCATCCTCGGCTGGCTGTTCGCCCCCGTCGCATGGCTCATGGGAATCACTCCGGCTGAATGTCGCACCGCCGGAGAACTGCTGGGAATCAAGATGGTGGCAACGGAATTCATGGCCTACGAACAGCTGGGCAGAATTCTGAACTCACCAGCGCCCGGCCTGTCCCCCCGCAGCAGCGTGATCCTGACCTATGCCCTCTGCGGATTTTCCAACTTCGCCTCCATTGGCATTCAGGTCGGAGGCATCGGCAGCCTCGCACCGGATCGCCGCCGGGAACTCACGCAAATCGCTTTCAAAGCCATGCTTGGCGGCACGATCGCCTGCTGCATGACCGGCTGCATCGCAGCCGTCCTGCTGTAATCGTCGCATCAGCCGTCAGCTACTTCGCGATCTTCCCGCTCAGCTGAATCTGCAGCATCGATTCCGCAGTACTTGCTGCCTGCCGCACGACGGGGTCCTGACTCTTATCAAGATTACTCAGCAGTTCGCTGGCCAGTTTGTCCTCGTGGAACACGGCCAGCAGCGTCATGGCTGCTTCCACCCGCGGCAGACCGTCCGTGGATCGGGCCAGTTCGCGATAGGCAGAGAGTTCGGCGTCAGACACCTCGCCTGGGAGCTTTCGCAGATCTTTCCAGAATGTGACCTTCTGCTCCTCATTCATCTGCACGTACATCGCTCGCAGAAAGGCCAGCGGCAGGCCACCGACCGTGCCAGTGGCGGCGCGAGGTGAAGCGACTGCAGGTGCCGCAACCGGTGCCGGTGCCGGAGTCACTTGCGGGGCAGACACGGGAGCAACTGTTGACGGGGGAGTCAGCACTGCTGCAGCCGCAACTGGTGCAGGTGCAGGTGCAGGTGCAACGTGAGCCACAGGGCTGACAGCAGTTTGCCCTGCGGATGACCCGGCCGCCACAGGCAGGGGCTGAGCCTGCGGTGCGACAAAACCGGTGCTTCGGCGATCGATCGTCACACTCTGCCGCCGCGGTGGTTTTTCGAGTTCTGCAGAAGCCACTGGGCCTTTGTGACTTCCGGTGAAAAGAGGAATCGCATCCACGGGTGGCAGCTCGACAGCTTCAGTAAACTCCACTGGCTCGTCAGCGATGTCGGCGGGTTCTGAAAATCCCACCTTGCTGATTTTGGCTGCTGCGCTCCGCCAGAGACCAGCGTTTCGGCGATCAACGGCCCCCGGACGTCCCGCGAAATGCAGACCTTCCGTCGCCTCAAGGTGCTCGCTGGAGGATTTCTGACGACTGGGCCGCCACGAACTGACAGACTCGACCGGTGGCAGTGTGGAACCACTGGCGGAAGCACTGCGGAATCCATTGGAATCGGCGGCAGAGAGATCGCGAACGGTTACCGTGCGAGATTCAATTTTTTTTTCCGCGGCGGGTCCTGCAGCAGCGCGCCCGGGAGTGTTTTCCGTCGTCGACTGACGGGCAGCGGACGAGCCCGGATCAGACATACGGAGCGACGGCAGGTCTGCGCCTCCGCTTCGTCCGGTTGCGGTCGCTGTTGAAGCAGCAGCCCGTTCGACTCCGCCTGCTGCGACGGCGCCTGCCGCGGTTGCCGGGAGCACAGTTCCCGAGTCGCGGACGGCTGCAATCGGACTGTTTCCTGGTGCGGCAGCCGGGGTCGGTCGGGTGACAACACCTTCAGAGATCACCTCAAATGGAAGTGCAGCCATCTGACCTGAAGCAACAACACCGGTGTTCTGTGCGAGCTGGGCGGCCGGGGCATCACTGTTCTGTTGTGCTTTCAGCATCTCCTCAATCTGCACGAGCGCTTCTGCGGCAGGCTGATTTGTGGCATCTGCATCGAGTGCCTGGGTGAAGTATTTTCTGGCCTGATCGAGTTCTCCGCGCTGCGCGAGAGCGAAGCCGACCATTGTGGCGGCAGGTGCTTCGCCCATGTTCTGCCGCAGCAGAGCGACGGCGGAGGGCACCTGATCCATTGCAATCAGAGCAACCGCCAGGTTAGCCTGTGTCCGTTGATGGCCAGGATTGATCTGCTGCGCCTTCTGCAGAGTTGTGATCGCCTCTTTCGGACGGTTCTGCAGATAATGGATGTAGCCCAGATCGCAGAGCACTTCGATATCCATCGGAGCAAGCTGATGCGCCTGGCTCAAATGCTGGACAGCTTCTTCAGCCCGACCACTCTTCTGGCAGAGAACACCGAGCCTGTGATGGACCTCCGCTTTCTGCGGATTTTTCTGCAGCAGCTCTTCGTAGGCGGCAGACGCCCGCATCATATCACCCTTCTGTTCCGCCATCCGGGCAGACAGAAAGGCATCTCGCCACGCCGTCTCGCTGCGGCCGTTCCAGCGTGCAGAAAAGTTTGTTCCTGACATGCAGCCGGTCAGAAGAACCGGGAGCAGCAGCAGCAGGGATTTCCTAAGGCGAATCATAAGTCGAGAAATCCTGTAGTGAATATCAGGAACAACCGGGATACCGAAGGTCCGTGAAGTCCGGCGGATGGCCAGCGGAACTAGCGGCCACCAAAGCCGCCACCGCCACCACCGAATCCACCGCCACCGCCGCCGAATCCACCGCCTCCACCCCCGAAGCCTCCGCCACCTGAGTTGCGAATCGTGCCGCCATAAGCCTGTTCGGCTTCTGTGGAGGTGAGCCCCGCTGCGAGTGCCGGCGAGATGACCACTCGCTGAGATGCTCCCGGCACGCCCATCAGCGTGAGGGCTGCAATCACAACATTTCGGCGATCTTCATCCAGCTTTTCGCAGGGAGGGCAGCCTTCGATGAGTGCCGCGGTCTCTTCAGATGCATTTTCCACGAGCACCGGGAACGGGACCTGCCCTGATCGGGCGGCGATCTGTCTGAGGTGTGCCTCACCGGCAGGATTAAGCCGCGAGGTCCCCGCGACCCACTCATGCTCGTAGATCACAAAGTCATTCGCTTCCCCATGCATCTCCTGCAGATCCATCATCGGGCGGACGGAGGAGCCGAGCGGGAGCGGAGGTTCCGGCAGCGGAGCCGGAATCGACAGCTTATCCCGAATGCAGCCTGGCATGGTCAGCAGCAGCCCGGTGAGCAGAAGTTTTTGAGATGTTCGGATATTCACAGTATGCTCCCTGTACCTGAAGAAGAACTCTGATCGCTGCGGCCCATGTCAAAGGCCGGTGCGGATGCTGTGCCACATTCCGACGCACTCCGCCGGCACCGCGCGATTCACTGGCTGAAGCCCACTTTTCCGGTGGAGAAGTATCGAGCACTGTTTTCGTAGCTGTTGAAGTACAGGTTGGGATGCAGCATCTGGTCGCGATAGTTGGGCCACACAGTCGAACGATGATGATGACCAGGACGCCCCTCCACACGGTTTCTGAGCCAGAAGTCGACTTCGGTCGGTTCCGTGACGTTCAGCCCGGGCAGCAACTGCGGCACTTCGGCCGCATCAATCGCATGGACAATTTCGGGACTCACGATCACGATCAGTTCTTCTTCGGAGCTGGAATGACCGCGTTTACTTCCCAGACTTCCGATGATCGGCCATTCGCCGATTCCTGGCAGTCTGGCGGTAGAACCGCTCTGCTGCTGCTGAGTCAGGCCGGCAATTGCCAGAACCTGTCCCTCCCGCAGTTCCACCGTGGTGGAAGCAGACCGAGTGTCAACCCCGAAGATTCCGTTCACGGCCGTATCTGCATTGATAGTGCTGAACGATGGATTCACCTGCAGCCGAATGCGATCTTTGTCGAGCACTGTCGGAGTGAACTGAAGAATCGTGCCGTAGCCGCGGAACGTGGTGCTGGCTGCTCCCACCCCATCGACCCCCACGATCGTCGGCACAGCAAACTCACCGCCGGAGATGAACGTGGCGGGCCGTCCGCTGATCGTTACCAGATTGGGTTCTGCGAGCACTTTGGCGACTCGATGAGATTCCAGAGCCTCCAGTGCAAGCTCGAAGCTGTCCTTCGAGAATGTGCCGCTCACCATGCTGTTGGCTGCAGCACCTCCGCCCAGACCCACGAGGAAGTCGCCGAACTCACCGTTGAAGTTGGCACCCATGCTGCGGGCGGCAGACCGCTTCAGTTCCGCGATGCGCACCTTCAGCATGACCTGATGTTCACCCGGAACCCGCAGCAGGTTCACGATGGACATGGTATTGGCTACGGAGTCGAGGTTGAGTTCATCGGAGTTTGCGAGGGTGCCGTCTGCAGCGCCAGTCCCCCCTGCACCGACTCCGCCGGCGCCCAGATTCCCCGCTCCACCCTGACCGCCGGCGCCGCCACGACGCAGAACCGCGAGGATCTGAGACACTTCTTCAGCGTCCTTCGCCTGCCCCTTCACGATGATCTTGTCTGCCACAGGAATCAAACGCACGAAGCTGTTCGGGAACAGCCGAGAAATCTGCTGCTCAAGCTTCCTGATTTCCTGATCCCGCAGTGCAAGGTCCTTCTGCGGTGGCTGAACATACACGACAAAACTGAACAGTTCAGAAGTCTGCTGATCGCCCAGCCAGACGGAGACCGTGGTCCTGCCGACACCTTTGCCGATCAGTTCCACTTCCCGCTGGGTGAATGGAGTGGTCTCGACAATGCCAGGGTCGGCAATCGATGCCCGCACAACGTTCTGCTTGAACAGCACCACCTTTGAGTGGCCCTGTTCGAGACGCAGTTCGGCAATCGGCTCACTGATGTGTGAGATCGCGCGGTTGATTTCCTCCACCGCCCCCGGCTGCTGTGCCGCCACACGACCGAAACCGGCCAGCAACGGCACCAAACTCAGCACCAAAACTGATTTCCGCATGGTCATCCCCTGACCTCGTGATCCAGTTGAATCAATCCGCCGCCAATTCGGTCGGACAGCCTTGCATCGCCAAAGATACATCTGACCAGAATCGTCTCCCGGGCTTTCGCAGAGGGTTCTGCCGCCAGAATCGTTACAGACGGAACAACCCTCAAAGATTGTTTTCGGCAGTTCAGCGCCACGCAGCCCATGCTTTCCTCGATCACTGAAGAAAATCCTGCGAAATAACTGGAAAACTCGCTGGATTGCAGGATGGAATCGCTACCGACTGAGGAATCGGTTCAGTTCACGGATCCCGATCCATTACAGGAAATCGCTCCACCCAACCCTGGATTGACTGCCAAATTGCGGGGTAACACCCCCGCATCTCTTTAAAAAAAAAAAAACCGTTCTTCGGCGTTTTTTGGGAACATTCACCCCGGATCACGGGTCTTTTTTGCCCAACCACTGCAGAAACCCAATCCCTGACCTAAACTGCCTGCACCGACCAGACGCCCCGATTGAATTTGGTCGGCGACCACAGTTCACATGACCAGCCGCATTCATTTCCATCAGGCTGTACCTATGTCTCCACGTTATCTTCGCCTCAGCGGTCTGATCCTCAGCGTTCTCCTGCTCCGGCTGCCTGCCGCTGCACAGGACGCTCAGCCATCACAGCCACTCCTCACCGCCGAATCTGAACCCCCGAAGTCGCCCTCCGCTGATCCCGGCCCAGGCGTCGTCGAGCGACTGATCTACGTTCCGTTTCGCGAACTCCAAAAGGTCTTCAACAGTCAGGATGCTTCCATCGTCCTTCCGTGGAACGAATACCTCGAACTGATCCAGCGATCGATCGCTGCCCCGCCTGCCCCCGCAGTGCCTCAGGATGCGGTGATCACCTCCACCGTCTGGTCCGCCACGATCGAGAAAGACGTCGCACGCCTGACGCTGGATCTGCGGCTGAATCTGCTGAAGACTGACGGCTGGGCAACAGTTCCGCTGAACTTTGGCGCTGCTGCCATCGGCAAAGTGGAACCGTCCGACGGCAGCGTGCTGCTCAAAGCAACAGCCCAGGGTCAGTACGAACTTCTTGTCAAAGCCCCCTCCCCGAAATCCGTGCGATTCGAACTGCTTGTCCCGGTACAAACGTCCCCGGAAGACAAAGGCTTCGCTGTCGACTGCCCTCCCGCAGGCATTTCTGAACTCGCCGTCTCCATCCCCGAAGCAGACCAGACTGTCAGGATTTCCCCGTTGCAGGTGCAGCTGCCGCTGGAACAGCCCGCCCCCGCTGGCCAGACGCAGGTCCGCGCCAGCCTTGGAGCAGTCCCGAGATTCGAAGTACGCTGGGCTCCCCGCGACGGTTCAAAACCCGTCATGGATCTGCTCGCCAGCGTCAACAGCCGCACCACAGCCCGAATCGAGACCGGACTCCTGCAGTCCCGCACCCAGCTGAATTACGAAATCCTCCGCGGCGAACTTCGCGAACTCTCCGTGCTTGCACCCCGGGATGCCCGAATCATCGACGTCACCGCCGCCGCCGGTCGCATCCGCGCCTGGAATGCTGCTCCCGTCGGTGACTCACACCAACTCATCAAAGTTGAACTTCTCGTCCCCGCCGCCGAACAGTTCCAGCTGGAAATCCAGACCGAGCGTGCCTTCGACGGCGATACAATCTCCCTCCTCGGACAATCCGATGACGGCAAACTTCATGGCGTTCATCCGGAAGGCATCGTCCGCGAATCCGGTCAGCTCACACTCACCACCGACCCCACTCTCACCGCCGTAGTTGCTGCTCAGTCCGGTATTCGTCAGATCAGCAGCTCCCAGCCCACCCCGGACAAGGGCTCAACTGAACCCACGGCGTCAGAAAGCCAGGCAACAGTCTGGGAATACACCGGGCTTCGCTCCCGACTGGATGTCCGCCTGCGCCCCGTAGAACCCAGACTCCTTGCCGACCATCAGCTGCTGTTCACCTTCCGCGATGACGAACTCGTGCTGAATTCAGAAATCAATTATCAGGTCGAGCGGGCAGGAGTGTTTCAGCTGGTTCTGCAAATCCCCGAAGGTCTCAATATCGACAGCGTCTCCGCCGACGGCATGGCCGAATTTCAGCTCGATCGCAGCACAGGAAAAGTCACTCTCTCGCTCACCCGTAAACGTATGGGTCCCATCAAAGTGTCACTCCTGGCACGCCAGCCCATCAACGCAGCTGTCGACATCCCCGAACTCACACTCCCCATCCCCGCTCCCGAAGGCGTCGAACGAGAAACCGGGCTGATCACCCTGTTCGCCCCTGAGTTTCTCGATGTTGTCACCCTCGACGACAGACTCACCGGTCTTGTTCCAGCCCGTGACCGGATCCCCGAAGCTCCCGCCAGACTCCGCACCGTCGGAGCCTGGAACTTCACCCGTCGCCCGGTTTCCCTCACCGTCCGCTCAGCACCGCGACCCGTTCAACTGGCGGCCTCCACCGCCACGACCGTGCAGGTCGACCCGGAACTTATCCGCCAGTCCTCCATCGTTCAGTTCGATATCCGCAATGCCGGACTCGATACCTTCCGCATCGCCGTCCCCGAGGCTGTCGCCAGCGATGTCCGCTTTCGCACACTGACACCACAACACACCCTCCGCCAGCGTGACCGCGCCGCGACTGCAGAAAATGGCTGGACCATATGGACACTCGTCCTCCAGGAAGAGACGACGGGCACCGTCCGAATCGCTGTTGACTGGGACCGGCCCCTCACAACTCCCGAAACACAGCCGTCTCCCGCCCCCGCCACTCCCCCTCCCGCATCTCCCGCCCCAACGAACGCCCCCGCCGCAGCCCGTGACTTTGCGATCGAACCCCCGCGGGTGCTTTCGCCATTCCCCGATGATCAGCCAGCCCGTCGCCGCGTGATCCTCACCGAAGCCCGCGGCGAAATTCGCGTGCTCCGCCACCCCTCCCTGTCAATTGACGCCCTCTCCCAGTCTGAAACTGCCGAACCCATCGACGTGCGCGAACTTCAGCTGCTGGAACGCGACGGCTATCTCGCCTGGCGCTACTTCGCCCAGCCCGCCACCGCCTCAATTTCCATCCGCAAACATGAACTTCACGAAGTCGCCGCCACTGTCGTTTCCCGCGCCGCCATCGAAGTCGTGACCGAACCCCAGGCACTCGCAGCCTGGCGCGTCCGACTGCGATTGACCACCAGCGAACGCCAGCGACTGCGGATTGACCTCCCGGCCGACTGCGATCTCCAGGCACCCCTGCTGAACGATCTGCGCACCACCATTGAAAAAGCCACCGATGTGCAGGCCACGGAGGGTCGCGAGCCATACTATATAAATGTCAGTCGTGAAGGCACCTCCGACGAAGACTTCCTGCTCACACTGCTCTATCGCTGCCCCATCGTCGAACCTGATAAACGCCCTTATTCCGGACCAGGTGGCGCCCAGCTCCTGCGGCTGCCTGTGGTGGGAGGTGGCGACGGTGCCACCGTCGTGCAGCAGGTGCGCGTCGCAGTGTGGTCGCCCCGGGAAGCGTCGTTCTTCGGAACCCCCGAACGCTGGGTTCAGGAACCCCGCGATCCCATCACACTCCCCGGAATCCTTCATCCACCCTCGTCCTATCGCGCTGCCGCTCAGCTCAACGACTGGATCGGCGGTGACGGTATCTCAGAATTCTCCACCCAGGGAGAACCCGCGGTTTATCGCTCCGCCGGCAACCCTGGTGAACTCCTGCTCAGCTGGTGGAAATGGTGGTTCCTGCTGCCTGCCATCAGCGCCACACTGGTTATCGCAGGGTTGATCCTTCGCCGGACATCGTGGGAAAATCGACTCACTGTTCTCCTGCTGCTTGCCTTCGCCACCGCAATGCTCTCCCTGCGCCAGTCACTGGGAATCGCCGAACTCTCCCGAACCGCCTGGCCTGGACTCCTGCTCACCGCCATCGTCTGGCTGCTCGGACTACTCCTCGGCACCCGCCCCGGCCCCGCTTCCTTCGTCCCCCTCGCAGCTGCCCCGCTTTCCCCGGTTCCACAGTCCGCAGGCCCCAACGATACTTCCGCAGCAATACTCCCTGCCTCACCCGCTCCCAACTCGTCCACAGCCGACAGCGGTTCAGAGGGAGGTGCCGTATGAGCCATCAACAATTGCTCTGCCGGTCCCTTTTCACTCTGGCTGTACTGCTCAGTTCCTGCGTTGCCCCGCAGTCCGCCACTGCCCAGGACACTCCGGCCCTGCGCGAGCGTTACATCCCCGCAGACGAACTGGATACCGTCTTTGCCAGAGACGCGCGCGGTGTAATGCTGAAACGCACCGAGCTGAACGAACTTCTCAGGCAGGCTCGCGGCAACGCGGCCAGTGCCGTTCATCCGACACCGTTTGTCATCAAACAGGCACGCTGTCAGGTCAGCCTTTCCGAACAGCAGGCAAGGATCACGACCGAGCTGGATATCCGGCAGTTCGCAGATGACTGGCAACTCATTCGGATTCCGGCCGGCAATCTGTCTGTCGAACAGGTTCAGATCAACAACGAACCGGCACTCCTTGCCCGTGACCCTGAGGATCGCACCGCAGTGCTTCTGGCCCATCGTCAGCCCGGCGAATTTACTGTGACCGTCAGCTTCTCCACACCGCTGATCGCAGCCGGTATCGAACGACTCGCTGCGTTCCAGCTGCCTCCGGTTGCCGCAGTAGAACTCACAGTGGAGTGTCCTGCTGATCGACGCCTGCTTGTGAACGACCGTCAGCTCAACCGCCCCGGCGACTCGTCTCAGCCCGTCGTCTACCGCGTCCCCGTCGGCGGCGCTCCGGACGTGCGACTCCGCTGGACCGCCCTGCAACAGGAGACCCAGGCCGAAACACTCGCCTTCGTGCGCACCGAAGCCCTGCTCGAATTCCGTCCGGAAGTGCTGCAGTGGTCCGGTGAATCGCAGATCAGCGTCTTTGGCGGGACACTCAACCGCATCACCGCCCGCGTGCCCCCGGGCTTCGAAGTCGTCCATGCTGAATCCAGCGGACTGGAGAGCTGGCAGCTGGAAGATGATCCCGAGCAACCTGGATTCACCCGAGTGATACTGATGTGGCGACAGCCATTTTCCGGAGACCGCAGCGTGGGGCTTCGTGGCGTGGTGATGACGCCGCCCGATGCCGCAACAGCACCCCGCCCTGTACCCGCCATCGAATTTACCAATGTCGCCGCTCACTCAGGCAGGCTGCTGCTGCGACAGGCCCAGGGGCTGCGACTCGTCGCCGAAACCACCTCGGGTATCCGCGCCGTCTCGGCCACCGAAGTATCCGCGCCGCCCGAAGCTCAGGTGTTCGATTTCTGGCAGCAACAGTATCGCATGACGGCCACCGTTCGCCCCCGCAGCCGGGAACTCTTCGCCGATAATTCTGCCACCCTCGAAATCCGTGATACTCAGGCGACGCTCAATACCACACTGACCGTCGAAGTACTCAACGCACCCCTCTTCGACTTCCCGCTGACACTTCCCGCTGACTGGCAGCTCACAGCCGTCACGTCTGCCGGCCAGCCTGTCCCATGGACCGTCGGCAGCAATCCCACGGACATTGTTGTACGGCCTGCCAGCCCAGTTCAGCCCGGCGAACTGTTCCCGCTGCAGCTTCTGCTCCAGAGATCGCTGCCCGATCCGGAAACTGAACAACGACTGCTCCTCACCGCCGTGCAGACTCCCGGCCTGACCTCTGTCGGTGGTATCTGGACAATCCAGACAGCCGATGATCTCACGGTCGTTCCGCTCAGCACCAGCGGTCTCACGCCCATTTCCGGCAGCGGTTCGCAACAGGTCTTCCGTAATGATGGTACACCCATTTCCGGCGAACTTGCCATCACACGCAAACCGGCACGCATCGCCAGCCGCGCAGTGCTTCGCATCTGGGCTGATGCACGCCAGCAAACCGTCGCTGCCGAAGTTACTGTCGACGTCCTCAGCGGGACCCTTCGGCAACTCGTCCTGCGACTCCCCGAAACGCTCGGTCCCGACGTCCGCTTCAACGTGACTCAGACCGGACTGGTCCCCGGAATCACTCTGCCCCAGGCCGTTGCACCCGTTGAAATCGCTGAACAATCGGCTGGTCCCGTCGAAAATGGCTTCCGCACGTTCAACCTGCGCCTCAGCCGTCGCTTCGCCGGTTCGCTCACGCTTTATACAGAGATTCCCCGGCCTCGCGAACCCGGCTCGACACTCAACGCTCCCGCACTGCAGGTGGCCGATGCCGTTCGCCAGCCCGGACTCCTCGTCTTCGAAGCCGCCCCGGATCAAAGTCTCGCTGCCCCGCCGGAAGTCGCCGCGATTCCCGGCCTGTTCTCCGCTGACGCCAGTCTTGTGACACCCCCCGGTTCCGACACCAACCGCCGCATTGCACTCGCCTGGCGATTCGTCAGACCGGACTATTCCTTTCAGATCACCGAAACCCGATTTGATTCCACCGCAGTCCCCTCCGCCGTCTGCGAACATCTGGAATCCATCTGCACCATCAATGAATCCGGCAGTCTGCAGCGCAAAGTCAATGCTCGCCTGCAGGCCAGCGGCGTGCAGACTCTGCGGTTCCAGCTTCCCGACGGCGAACGCTCCAGCCTCTGGTCCACCATTCTCAATGGTGAAGCCGTCGAAGTCCGCGAAGCCGACGGTGATTATCTCGTCGCCCTCCCCGCCACCGCCGGCAGCGCTGAAATCAATCTCACCCTGCTCTTCGAAACCGCAGCACCCGAATCCGCCGTGCAGACGCGACTGGAACAACAGCCGGTCCGATTCTCCATCGACGCCCACAACCAGCAGGCAGTCCTGATTGATGTGCTCCGACAGACATGGCAGGTGCACTATCCGGAAACCGATATGATTGTCGATGCTTCCGGCCCGTTTCGCGCTGCCGACGGACTTGATGATGCCGGCTGGCTCCAGTCACTCGCGCGATGGCAGCTGCCCGACTGGAAGGCAATCCTTCCACGACTCGTTGTTCCCGCTGTTCTGCTCCTCGCACTCTTCGTCCTCACCACCCTCGTGATCCAGAGACGCTGGAAAGTGCTGGGCTCCCTCGCCGGCGTTGTTCTTGTCGGCTTCGCGCTGACGCTTTCAACCAGTCGCGTAGCCACAACAGAGTCCGAACAGCGTACCGATTCCGTCGCCAGCACACAGCTTCCGCCCGGCGTCGGTGGCTGGCAGGCCGATGATTTTACGCCGGCTCCTCCGGGTTCTATGAGTCCCATGGGTCCTATGGGGGGCATGATGGGAGACTTCGGCGCAGGTGGCATGGGGGCACTCGGGGCCGCTGCGGAGCCTGCCGAGGAACGGGAAATGCTTGTTTTTGAACCCCAGTCGCTCGAGGCAGCCAAAGCAGATCGTTCCCTGAACGCACTTGCCGATGCCCCTGTCACGGATCCCATGGAACCTGCTCCTTCACCCGTCCAGTTGTCCGGTGCAGCGGGACCAGCCGCCGATGCTGCTCCCGCCACAGTCACCCCGGGACGTTTCGCCCGCAAGGGGGCTCGACTCTCTGTGAACGTCGATCTGGAAATACCCGCTGACTATCGGAATCGCACCTTTATTTCCGTCGCGGACTCCACCCGGAGTCCCACCATCCTGCAGCTGGCCATTCTCAGCCGCACGCAGCTGCTCACACTGCGTGCCATCGCCGCTGTCGCCCTGCTGCTGATTGCCTTCTCCCTGCGCCGCCGACACTTTGCTCTGCAGTTAGCCACCTGCCTTGCTCTGCTCCTGCTCGCACTCGCCGCCGTTCCGCTGGTTCCCTCCGCATGGCAGGGGCTGGTTGACGGCGCCGCTCTGGCAGCAGCTGCCGCTGCAGTGATTGCCACAGCTGCCGCCATGTCCGGCCTCTGCTGCGGGCCATACTGTCCACTCACATGGTGCCGCCGACATTGCCTGCCACGCCGTTTCAAACCCGCATCAACCACCACCACAGGGACTGCCATCGGACTGGTGTTCGCAGTCCTGCAATTCCTGTTAGCCACAGCTTCCGCCCAGGAACCTGTCACAGTCCCGCCAGCTGAAATACTCCCGGAAATCATTGTTCCGTGGACTCCCGATCAGCCTCCTCTGCGCGCTGACCGGGTGTTCATTCCCCACGATCAGTTCCTCAAACTCTATGCTCTTGCCCGCCCCGGGGTCCTCCCGAAATCGGACACCAATCCGCTCGGATCCTCAGTCGTCTCTCTCTGGCTGCGCTCCGGGAATCTTCGGCCCGTCGAAGGGGAACGTCACACACTCGGATTTGAAGCCCGCTTCGCCGTCTGGTGCGATTCCACAGAAACAACCGCCATCCCTCTGCCACTGGGACCGGTCGGGATCCGCAGTGTGAAAGTCAATGGCGAGGACGGAATTGTCGTGCCGCTGATCAGTGGTGCTGGCGCCTTACCGCTCCCGGATTTCGCCGGTCAGCAGATTCCTCAGTCACAGCAGCAGGTGTCCGGAAACGCCGCTCCGGCAACAGACGCCGGTCCGGCCTATGCCATTCAGCTCTCCGGTCGTCGCCTGCACGTGGTGGATGTGCTCTTCGAGATCGCAGCAGACGTTCAGGGGGCACTGGGACGCACCGATCTGCCGCTTCGCAGCCCCGTTGCCGGGACGCTGGAATGGACGCTGCCCGCTGACGGTCTGGATGCCCGCATCAATGGCCGCAGCAGCGGCTTTCGCCGACTTGGTCGCACTGTCACGGTGCCCATAGCGCTCGCGTCCACGCTGCGACTGCAGTGGCTGCCGACACAGCAGAAGGCCGCCGCAGATGTGCTCTATCATGCCGACACCACCTCTGCCATCGCCGTTCAGGACTCCGGTCTGCTCCTTCGCACCGCCGTCGCCGTGTCTGTTCGCCAGGGCGAAATTTCTGAGCTGGAAGTGAGTCTTCCGGATGGTTACTCGCTGCAGACTGTCACCGGGGACGACCTTGCAGGCTGGTCCATTCAGGATGCTGACAGCGGTCGCAGCCTGCGAATCCCGTTGCGCCGCTCCGTCGCCGACAGCACACAGATCGTCTTTCAGATGTTCGCTCCGCTCCCGGCGCCGGAACTGCTGCAGAAATTCCCTGTTCCCATCACCGTCGTGCGCGGTGCCGGACGCGATGCCGGTACTGTCGTGATGCTGACCGATCCCCGGTTCCAGGTACGCTCCGATGCACTCTCCGGCGTCTCACAGCTCAACCCCGACGAAGCGCCGCAACCGGCCGGCGAAGCACTCCCCGGACGCCCGCTGCTCGCCTGGCGTTACACACGACAGCCTGCATCCATCGCCGTCCGCCTCAGCCCCGCCACAGACGAACAGATCGTTCAGGCTGTGCATGCCATGCGTCTGGAACAGCAGCGACAGCTCTGGGCCAGTCGTTTCACCGTACTGCTCAAAGGCGCTCCCCGCTCCCGCCTTGATCTGACTGTCCCGCGATCATTCCTGCCTCTCGATGTCAGCGCTCCCGGTCTCAGTGACTGGTATCTCACCGATGACCCCGATCCCGAGGCTGCTGTTCGCACACTCAGCATTCAGCTGGATGATTCCCGTACAGGAACGCTCCGGATTGTGCTGCAGGGACAGCTGCCCCGCGATGCCGACCACCAGCTGCTCACGCTCCAGCCCCCGAATCTGCTCAACAGCACTTCGACCGATTCCCAACTCGCCGTCTGGCTCGATGCCGCCTCCGAAAATGCCGGACTCGATCAGGCCGACAGCTGGACCCTGCAGCCCGTCACCAGTGCTGCGATCGACTTCCGCGAAATCGCTCCCTCCCAGCCGGCTGTCCTGCTCCGCAGCAACGCCCCACAGCCCGGAACAGCCGTCATCAGACTGCGTCCCGCTGTCTCCACACTGATCGCTGAATCCGTCACCGTCTCCAGCATCACTCCCGCATCACGCGAAGTCCTGCTTGGACTCAAATGGCAGATTGCCCGCGCCGCGACCGATCAGTTCGCCATCGAACTCCCCGAAACCCTCGCTGCTGCCATGACCTTCGATGTCCCCGGGCAACGCCGCATTCAACGCGAATCCGCAGCTCCAGGTGTCACACGGATTATCTTCCAGCTGCAGCAGCCCGCTTCCGATCAGCTCTTTATCCTCGGAACCGCCAGTCTGCCACTCCCCACCGACGGACGCCTGCAGCCCGCACTCCCCGCGTTCACCGTTCCCGCCAGTGCAGCCTCCACACTTTCCGGCCAGTCTCACTTCCACGTGGTCGTCAACCAGTCCAATGCCCTGCTGCAGCCCGAACTGGAACAGCCCGATGATGTGGTCACCCCCGAGCAGCTCACCACCCGCATTCCGCAGGCTCTGCTGGAACAGGCCGTAAGAATCACCCGACTGCACTCAGGAACAGCCGCATGGAAACTCAGTTATCCCGAACAGCAAAAAGTCGCTCCCGCCGTTGTCAGCCTCGCCACCCACACCACCGTAATCGCCGATGACGGCAGCTGGCGCAGTCGACACCAGCTGCGAGTGGTGAATGAGTCGCGACAGTTTCTGCCCGTCGTGCTGCCCGAAAACTGCCGCCTGCTGTTCTGCATCGTCGCCGGTCAGCCGTCACGAGTCGTTATCAGTGAAGCCGAAGGTCGGAAACGACACCTGATTCCCATTCCCCAGTCCGGCAGCGCCTCCACCGGATTCGATGTCGATTTTGCTGTCGCTGGTCGCTTCAACGAAAACGGCGCCGCACTCCGCAAACGACTCGCCGCAGAAACACTCGCCATCCCGGTCCCCGCGTTCCCCGAATTCCGCGATGACCCGGAACAGGGCATCTCCATCTCACGCAATCGCTGGAGCATCTACGTGCCCGAATCGTGGCGCGCTGTCATCAACCGCGATCCTGCATTCACCAACGTCGTCCCGGCAGCCGCCGTCGAACTGCAGGATGCTGAAGTGCTTTCCGAAGTTGAACAGGCCCTGTCGTTCTTTGGCTCCAGCACCCGTGATGCACTCAACCCCGGTGCCAAACTCTCCGGATACCTGCAGCTCAATTCCCGACTCCAGCAGCTTCGAGGCAATTCTGCAGCCGCTGAACAGGCCCGCTTCGATGCCCTCAGACGACTGCAGGAACTGGAACAATCCGGGATGCCCGCCGACCAATCCATCGGCCAGGCACAGGGGGCTAACCAGTTTCTCTTTGAGCAGGACCTGAATCTCAACCGCAACGTCGAGAACAGTCGCAACTGGTTCTTCAGCGACAACGCGCTGGCCTCCCAGCCTCAGGCACCGGAAACCTCCGGTGGACAGACTCGCGGCCGAGCAGCCGGCGAACAAACGGATCGCTTTGAGTTCCGCTTTAGCATCCCCGAAAAACCAGCCAGTGACAAAACCGCCGGAGACCGTACTGCGCCTCCCCGGGCGGCCGATGATCGCGGAGCTGAATCCCGGCAGCGCAGCCTCACCGGAAAATTTGGTCGCTCGGCTGCCGATGATGCGAAGGCAAAACAGATCGAGAACGGAGTTGCCAATGCGCCCGCACCCCAGTCACGACTCCGCAGACAGCTCGCCCGTGGTGATGCACTCTCAGAACAGCTCCGGGAAGAAAAGGGAGTCGCAGGTAGAACCATCGAAGCGGAACCACTCGAAAAAGCAAGGCGGGATGCCCCGCAAAGCAATGCACAACAAGGCCTCGCTCTGCCCGCTCCGGGTGGTGGCGGCGGAGCCGCACCCGGTGCACCAACCACGCAGGCCGCTCCCGCCTCCGGCGAAGCTGCAGAAAGTAACGCAGACTTTGCCTCACCTCCTCCTGCCACAGAACCTCAGGGACGCCTGTCCCTGCTCTTCGAACTTCCGGCAGACGGAGTACGCATGGACTTTCTGCGAGTGGGTGGCAACCCGGCGCTGGCTCTGGATGTCCGCTCAGCCGATTCCGTCCGGACCGCCGGGGGACTGATCTGGACAATCGCCTGCGGCCTTGCTGCGCTCGGATTGCTCACCAGCGGCATCCGCGGGCAACTGCTGCCACTGCTCCAGACCCTTTCGCTGATCCTGGTCCTGCTGGCCCTCTCCTTCCTCTGCACAAGTCTCCCAGCCCTGCAGTCGGCCAGTATCCCACTGATGCTCGCCGCCGCTGTCCTGTTTGCCGCCGTCAGAATCGCGCGCGCCTTCCAGTAGAACAACATGCCCGAAAACTCTTCCCGGACAGCTCCCTCCCGACTCTGGCTGGCAGAACTGTCCCTGCTCTCCGTCGCCGTGATCTGGGGCGTGAACATTCCAATCATGAAGATCGCACTGGCGCTGGGCATTGACCGCTTCGCGCTCAATGGTCTGCGACTGTTGGTTTCCGCCGCAGCGCTGCTCCTCTTCGCCGCCATGGAACGACGCAGCGGCATTCGACCAGGCCTGCGCGGACACTGGCTGCGTATTGTCTGCTACGCCGTGCTTGTGTCCGGACTTTACCAGCTCCTGTTTCTCCTCGCCGTCTCCCAGACCACCTCTGCGGACATCGCCCTGATCATGGCCACAGTGCCGCTGTGGACCGCCATTGGCGCCCGAATTCTGCTCCACGAAATCCTCAGTCGACTCGCATGGACAGGTCTCCTCGTTGCCTTTGCAGGCACAGTTCTGGTGACGCTTTCGGGCACCAGTGAGAGTACCGGAGGGGCTGTCAATGCCGTGGCCGCTCAGCAGCGGCTCGCAGGAAACATCATCGCACTCCTCGCTGCCCTCGCCTGGTCCGGCGGCACCATCCTCAGCCGCCCTATGCTCAAGGCCATCTCCCCGCTCCAGCTCGCCGCACTCTCTACCGTCATCTGTCTCCCCATGCACCTGGGCATTGCCTGGCAGACTCTGCCCGCAGGTGTCGCACTGCTCGCCGGCATTCCCCTGCTGCTGTGCCTGCTGTATTCCGGAGTGCTTTCCACCGGGCTGGCAATGCCCATGTGGAGCTACGGTGTGAAGTGTGCCGGAGCGGCCCATGCCACCATGTTCCAGAACCTGAGTCCCATCGTTGCAGTGGTGGCAGCATGGCTGATTCTGGGCGAAGCACTGTCTGCTGACCAGGCCATCGGAGGCAGTCTGATTCTGGGAGGCTTGTTTATCATGCGGCGAGCACGGATGGAACAACACCGCGAACGCTGATGGACGTGCTTTTTGAAGTCCGCTTCCGTTCGAAAAAAATGCTGCTGATCGACCTGCGTCGGTGCCTGGGTGCAGTCTCACCTGGCGGCCCCACGCTGTTCCTGGTCAAAGACCTGCTGCAAATTCGGCGGGCCGAGCGACTCAACGAGGAGTTGCCAGGGCTCCTGGAGTCAGTAACTCAAAGACGCAGCATGAGTTGCAGCAATCTGACAATCCAGACATGGCGCTGTCCAGTTAAGGGTGACCATGAAGTCCAGCTCCCGCGTTCGCTCATCCGACCGCCACGGCGCTCAGGCCGGACCAGCGGATCAGTACCACAAGCAGCCATGAGATCGCAGCGGAAACGGGAATCGTGAGCACCCAGGCCCAGGCCATTTTCTCGACGATTGGCCAGTTCAGTGCGTTGAGTCGCTTTGCTGCTCCAACGCCCATGATGGACGCGGAAATATTGTGCGTGGTGGACACAGGAATTCCGAGTGCAGACGCGACACCGATCACAGCAGCCGAGCTGGTCTCGGCGGCGAAGCCATGTACCGGCTGCAGACGCACCATTTTGTGCCCCAGCGTCTGGATGATCCTCCAGCCCCCTGCCGCTGTGCCCGCGGCCATCACAACAGCGCACAGAAGTTTGATCCAGGTTGCAATCTGAAATTCTTTCGTGTTTTCCGGAAGCGTTGTGCGGAGGAAACTGAGCCATTCCGGGAGGTCATCAAATTGTCCGCTCGATGTGCCGGCAACGAGTGCCAGAGCGATGATGCCCATGGTTTTCTGGGCGTCATTGGTTCCGTGCATAAACCCCATGGCCCCGGCACTGACCATTTGTGTGCGGCCGAAGACAAGGCTGACGGTGCGCGGGCGCCAGTTCTGCAGGAGAAAGTAGAGCAGCCCCATGATGACCAGTCCCAGCAGAAAACCGCACAGTGGCGAGGAGATCATGGGCACGATGACTTTCCACAGCAGACCTTTGTGCTGATACCAGTGTCGGCCGTCAGCCTGAGACCAGATCACCACTCGCCACGACCCCGCAGCAGCCACAGAGGCGCCGATCAAACCACCAATCAATGCATGACTGGAACTGGAGGGCAGCCCGACGTACCAGGTGACCAGGTTCCAGACGATTGCCCCCAGCAGAGCACAAAGCAGCACTTCCTGAGTGACGACAGAGGTCTCGACAAGTCCTGAGGCGATCGTTTTAGCCACCGCCGTGCCCCAGAGCGCTCCAATCAGATTCGTGATGGCCGCCAGCATCACTGCCTGTCGGGGCGAGAGCACTCGCGTGGCCACGACAGTCGCAATCGAATTGGCCGTGTCGTGGAAACCATTGATATATTCAAACACAACAGCAATCAGAATCACCAGAAAAATCAGCAGCATGGGTTACCGGAATCGTTCGGGAGGAAGGTCAGGCGTTTTTCAGAACAATGTGGGAAATCACATTGCCGGCATCCCGGCAGCGATCGATGACCTTTTCCAGCAGATCATAAAGGTCACGCACAAGCATCGCCTGCAGTGGTTCATAGCGGCCGTTGTAGACTTCACCCAGCAGCCGCATGATCAGATCGTCCGCCTCACTTTCCACCGCCTGCAGGCGATCTGAAAGTTCCTTCATGGTCTCCAGAGATGGCATCTGTCGCAGATGACCAACCATCTCACACAGCGTTGCTGTCGCCCGGTCAATCAACTCCATCTGCTGCGTGAAGTCCACTCCCTGCAGACGCTGCGGAGCCAGATTGAAACGCTCGGCGAATTTTTCAATGGTCTTCGGGATCCGATACAGTGCATAAGCCAGCGCATCAATGTCTTCACGCTCCATTCCCGTCACAAATGTGGTCACCAGATCCTCGCGAATCCGCTCCGTAATCCGCCGATCCTTGTGCCGGGACAAACGAAACTGATCCAGGGGACGCGCGTGCTCGCGATCCCGGAGCAGGTCAATCAGCAGCTGAGCTGAGGATCGCGCTTCTGAGGCGCTTTGTTCGAGCAGTTCGCAGAAGTGCGCGTCTCTGCTGAAGAATTTCTGAATGGAAAACATCAGGCACCGTGGGAAGTGGTCAGGAAAGTGAAATTCACAAATTCTTCACAATCTAGCGAGAGAACCTGTGGAAGCACGCCATCAGCGGACGTTTTCGCGAAAATCAGTTCATTCCGTCTGCACTGACATCCCGCAACGTCGCAGCCGCTTCGCCCACCCCGCCGAGCTGCCCACGGAGTGGTCCTGAAAAGGTGATCGACGACGATGACAGTTAAAAACCAGCCGGGGCCAACCGGCTGTCAACTGACAACTAACAACCCTTATTTCCCGCTTCCGGTTTCGGCGGATCCGGCGCCTGAGAAGGCGGCGGCTTCAAGTTCATCAAGGCCGTCGCGTTCTTCGAAGGGGCGATTGGAGAAGTACCAGGCGGACCAGCTTTTGAGTGCTTTGGTGCGCCAGTCGTTGGCGTTGCGGAGACGCTGCTCCGGGGGATCAGTGGCACCGAGTCCTGCGAGGGGATCGAGTGACATGCCGAAACCGTTGGGGCGCCGGGCGATGAAACGCAGAGCCATTTCGGCTTCGATGTTCACGTCGACGTTGGGGTCCTTGATACCTTCAAGCATCTGGGGAACGAGCTTGAAGTCGCCGGTGCGGCCGAGTGCCCAGTAGACGGAACGGCGTACCTGGGCATTGGGGTGGCGAATGAGCTTTTTAAGGCGATCAATTTCGCCGACAAGCTTTTTGGGGTCATCGATGGACTGCACGCTGAGCACAACATCATCAGCAATGCTGCTGTCGTTTTCGTCGAGTTTGGAGAAGTCGATGTTCTCCATGGATGCCAGCAGCAGGTCAAGTTCGGAGGGTTCTTTGGCTTTCTTTTTGTCGCCGAAGGGATTGCCTTTGTCTCCGCGCTGCTGGCCGCGGCCGTAGAGATCCTTGAGGATTTGTCCAGTGGACCGCATGTAGTAGAGCAGCGCGAGGGCCGTGCCGACAACGGGGCCGGTATGAGTCTGAAAGGCTCCGTCCTGGCCCTGAAGGGTGAGCAGACCGTCGCCGTAGACGAGGTACCAGTCGGTGCCGTTGATTTTGCCGAGCTCACCAACAGCCGCTGCGCGCTCGATGCAGTAGTAGAAGTACATGTTGTGCTCGACACGACTGACCGGCTGAAAATTGCCCATGTTCCACGCGAAGGCCCGGTCAACTCGGCCGTCGATCGTGCCGGAATTGATGGAGGCGCTGTATCCGGTGAAGGCCGGTTTGACCTCGCCGGGTTCCACTTCTTCTTCAACCTTTTCCAGGGCACCGAAGGCGAGTTCGGGCTTTTCTGTTTTTTTGGCGATGGGACGAGAGCCATGGAGCATGATGCGGCAGATGCCGATGGAACCCGCCGCAGCCATGGTCATGTTGTGCGTCGATCGCCCCTGACCAGGCCCGTCAGTAGTGCCGGGACGGTATCCCCAGCCCCCGTCTCCGTTGCCGTTCTTAAGCAGCCAGTCGGCGGCACGTTCGACGGTTTCAGGAGCGACCTGGGCTCCGCCGCGCTGGCACGCCCAGAGCGCAAGAACGGCGTACTGCGTCATACTCACGTCGCCCGCAGCAACCGGAGTATCGCTCCAGGAACCGTTGCTGCGCTGCGTTCTCTGTACGTAGTTGGCGATGGACTGCAGGTTGCTGACGTAGCGTTCCTTGTCGATGTCAGCGAGGAGCATTGCATCAACACCGGCACCGTAGATGTGGTCGTACGTGCCTACGGGCTGGTAGCCGCCCGGAGCAGCGCGACCGGTGGCACCGGCTATTGCCGATACGATGATCGGATCGGTTTTGGGGATGCCGCACTTGTAGTAGGCGTAGGCTACGAGCACCAGCTGTGCGTCGTGGACGAGCTGGTCCTTGGTGCGGAGGAAGGCGAGTCCTCGCTGGACGGCGTCGTCAAAACGCGGCACCTGGGTGCTGTTACGGCCCTCGGCAGCGATTGCAGGCACGGCGGAAAGCGCAGCAAGCAGGATGAGGACCGCGGTTCGAAGGGACATGGGCGTGTTCCGAACGGGAGGCGGAAGATGGGTTTCCCGAATAAATTGTACAGTCGGGCCTGGAATGCTGTCAAACTGCGAGTTGTGATTCGGGGAGTATCAGACGAAAACACCCCGCTCCGGGTGAACACCAGGGCGGGGTGTGGATAGTTGTCAGTTGCGAGTGGGGCGCGGATGGTGGGTGCGAGCAGGTTGATTAGTAGCGGTAGTGCTCTGGTTTGTACGGACCGCTGGGATTGACGCCGATGTATTCGGCCTGAGCGGGGGTGAGCGTCTCAAGCTTCGCACCGAGTTTGGAGAGGTGCAGGCGGGCGACTTCTTCGTCCAGTTCTTTGGGGAGCAGATGCACGCCGACAGGGTACTTGTCGGTTTCTGTCCAGAGGGCAATCTGAGCCATCACCTGATTGGTGAAACTGTTGCTCATGACGAACGACGGATGACCGGTGGCACAGCCAAGATTTACCAGGCGACCTTCAGCGAGCACGATGATCGCCTTACCGTTGGGGTAAATGTACTTGTCGACCGGACCACCTTCGTCCTGAGCGGTTTTGATGCGGATGCGGCGGACACTTTTGTGATTGTTGAGGTAGGCAATCTGGATTTCGGAGTCGAAGTGGCCGATGTTGCAGACGATGGCCTGATGCTTCATTTTATCCAAGTGTTCGCCGCGGATGACGTCGATATTGCCCGTGGCAGTGACGAAGATGTCGCCGATGGAGGCAGCTTCGTCCATGGTCAGCACCTGGTAGCCTTCCATGAGTGCCTGAAGGGCACAGATGGGATCGATTTCAGTGACGATGACGCGTGCGCCCAGACCATCCATGGCGTCAGCACAGCCTTTGCCGACATCGCCGTAGCCGCACACGACGACGACTTTGCCGGCGACCATGACGTCGGTGGCGCGTTTGATGCCGTCGGCAAGTGATTCGCGGCAGCCGTAGAGGTTGTCGAACTTGCTTTTGGTAACGGAGTCATTGACGTTGATGGCAGGGAGAGCGAGTTTGCCGGCGGCCAACAGCTGGTGCAGGCGGTGCACACCGGTGGTGGTTTCTTCAGAGAGACCACGGATGCCGGGGAGCAGTTCGGGGAATTTGTCGTGCACCATGGTGGTCAGGTCGCCACCGTCGTCAAGGATCATGTTGAGCGGCTGGCCGTCCGGGAAGACAAGTGTCTGCTCGATGCACCAGTCGAATTCTTCGTTGGTCATGCCTTTCCAGGCAAAGACGGGGATCCCGGCTGCGGCGATGGCTGCGGCGGCGTGGTCCTGTGTGGAGAAGATATTGCAGCTGGACCAGGTAACCTGGGCGCCGAGTGCTTTGAGGGTTTCGATGAGTACTGCGGTCTGGATGGTCATGTGGAGGCAGCCGGCGATGCGGGCGCCTTTGAGCGGTTGCGCGTCGGCGTATTTTTCGCGGAGTGCCATCAGGCCAGGCATCTCGATTTCGGCGATTTCGATTTCCTTGCGGCCGAGTTCCGCGAGGGCGATGTTGGCGACCTTGTAGGGCAGTGCAGACACAGTGCTCATAGAGAATCTCTTGGACGAAGGAAAGGATGTCGGGGCAGAACGCTGACCGCCGTGTGGAACCGTCAGCCAACGCTGGACTTTAACGGTATTCCTGCGGGAAAGGCCAGTGAGAGCAGGATGTTTATGGAATGCCGGCAAAGGCGGGGCGTTAAAGCTGACACAATCGGCCGGAATCAGAGCGGGATCTGCCGGCTGTGCAGTCTAGCCTTTGCCGCGGTGCTGACGTTTGCGTTCGTTTTCGCGGAGGAGCACTTTGCGGAGACGGATGACCTGGGGCGTGACTTCGACGTATTCGTCCCACTCGATGTATTCAAGGGCGGCTTCAAGGGTCATTTCGCGGGGAGGGCGGAGGAGGATGGCGTCTTCAGCTCCGGCAGAGCGGATGTTGGTGAGTTTCTTTTCGCGGATAGGATTGACGACCATGTCGTTGTCGCGGCTGTTTTCGCCGATGATCATGCCTTCATAGACGTCTTCGCCGGGGTTGATGAACATGTCGGCGCGTTCCTGCAGTTTCCAGAGGGCGTAGGCAATGGATTTGCCGCCTTCCTGGGACACGAGAACTCCGTTGAGCCGGTGCGGGATTTCGCCTTCAACAGCCCGGTATTCGTCGAAGCGGTGATGCATGATGGCTTCACCGCGAGTGGCATTGAGCATTTTTGTGCGGAGCCCGATGAGCCCGCGGGCGGGGATGGCGAATTCAATGTGCGTCATTCCGGCACCGTTGGTGGACATGGTGCGGGCCTGTCCACGGCGGGCGCCGACAAGTTCCATGACGGGACCGAGGTCGGTGCTGGGGACGTCGATTTCAAGGAGTTCCCAGGGTTCGCATTTCTTTCCATTGATTTCGCGGACGATCACTTCGGGCTTGCCGACGGAGAGTTCATAGCCTTCGCGACGCATGGTTTCGATGAGCACTGCGAGGTGGAGCACTCCGCGGCCGGAAACCATAAATGCTTCCATGTCATCGGTCTCTTCGACTCGCAGGGCGACGTTAGAGCGGAGCTCGCGCTGGAGTCGGTCGCGGAGGTTGCGACTGGTGACGTATTTGCCGTGCTGTCCTGCAAGCGGCGAACTGTTGATGGTGAATTTCATCGACAGGGTGGGTTCGTCGACAGCGATGCGTTCGAGTGCGACGGGGTTGAGCGGATCGGCGATGGTGTCACCGATTTCGGGATCGGGGAGTCCGATCACGGCCACAATGTCACCGGCCTGGCCTTCCGCGGTATCGCTGCGACCGAGGTTATCGAAGAGCTGGACCTGTTCGACTTTCGCGAGGGTTTTGGAGCCATCGGCGCGCATCAGAGCGATTTGCTGGCCAGTGCGAAGTTTGCCCGCCGCGATCCGGCCGGTGGCGATGCGGCCGACGTAGCGGGACCATTCGAGCGACGTGACCAT
>CAZLOQ010000004.1:54726-80113 GCA_964561125.1 uncultured Chitinophaga sp.
AGCAGTGCGAGGCCGCACTGGAGCGCTTTCTGGAGGACGAAACGAGTCTGGGGGCGGGGACCTTCGAAGGCGTCGACAAGAAGAACCGCGCCGTCAGCCATTTTGAGCACCCGCTCGACTTCGCCGCCGAAGTCAGCGTGGCCAGGCGTGTCAATGATATTGATCCGCACGCCATTCCACATCATGGCGATGTTTTTGGCTAGAATTGTGATGCCGCGTTCGCGTTCAAGGTCGTTGGAATCGAGCAGACACGTCTGCACCTGCTGGTTCTCGCGGAACATACCGCTTTGCTTGATCAGACAGTCGACAAGAGAGGTTTTGCCGTGGTCAACGTGGGCGATGATGGCGATGTTGCGAACGTCGGTCCGTCGCTCTGCTGCTGAAGCGGAGGACACAGGGGAAGCCACTGACATGAAGAAAAGATCCTGGAAACGAAGCGGCAGCCGTGGCAGCCGGTGAGTCGATGCAGGCGGCGGGTGCGAGCAACGACGCTGGGATGAAGAAGCGTTCGGCAAGGGCCGGAACAGAGACCCCGGCGCATTCTACAGGACTGCCGACGGTCGCTGGGATATTTTCGGTGAATTTCGCGGGAAGATCGATGCAATCCTGAGCAGCGGGCGGAGCCCGACACACAAATCCAATGCATGCGCAGGACAGAGCCCGGAGGCCGCCCGAACGACAGCAGAGCGGCCAAAATCCGGATTGATATTGCCAGCCGGCGGGATTTTTAGTTTTTCTGAGCCATGTGGCAGGTTTTGCAGCGCTTGAGACCACGCACGATCTTTCCGCATTTAGGGCAGCGCTTCGACTTTTTGGCCAGCTTGGCTTTGGTACGCGGACGGAGGACCATTAGTAAATTCCTGATCTGGATTTCACAGAGACGCCGGAAAACCTGAAATTGTACAGGGAATTCGGCCGTCACACAATTGCGCATTTTCGGCGAGAAACCCCCGGCGCCTAAAGCTCTTCCAGCTCTTTGCGGAATCCGCCACTGAGGATTGGGAACCGACACCAGCTGCGCGGGTCCAGATTGTAGTCGTCGTAGTGGAAGGACGGCGCGAAACGCTCCCGTTTCCACTGATTCCGCGACCAAAGCCCGAAAAAGCGACTGATCCACGCGTTCAGCTGCTCAGGCGGAATTCCTGGTGACTCCTGCTGAAGCACTTCCCGAATCTCAACAGGGCTCAGGCGATCCCGGATCGCCAGCTGTTCTATGCGATTGAGCATCGGGTAAGGCATCAGGTCGCGTTCGTCGGTCTGCTGGAATTCGGCCGGACGGAGCTCTGCTGTCGGCTGCTGCTGGTTGACGCAGCGGAGCACCGGAAATGGCCCCACTCCCCCAGCCCCCACGGTTTCCATCACAACCAGCCATTCACGGAGGAAGGCCTTGTCGATGCCCGCGAGCGGTGCAAGGCCGCCGGAAGTGTCTCCGTCCATCGTGGCATAGCCCACGGCAGCTTCTGAGCGGTTGCTGGTGGCGAGCAGCAGTGCGTTGCGGACATTGGCAAGCAGCCAGACAGAGGGTGAGCGAGTGCGGGCCTGGATGTTTTGCAGAGCGGTGTCGTCGGTGGACCACGTGAGTGGTCGGCCGAGCATCCCTTCGACGGCCTGAGTGCAGGAGTCGACAAGGGCATCGACGGAGATTTCAAAGAATTGCCCCCCCAGTCCGCGAGTGACTGCGGCGGCGGCGGAGCGAGTGGTTTCTGAGCTGTTGCGGGTGCTTTGGTAAACGCCTGCGAACAGGCGGGGCATGAGCTCTTCAGGGGTGCTGGCGGCCGTGACGCCTGGAATCCAGTCGAGTTCGCGGCAAAGGGCCGGCAGTCCGCGGTCGGCGGCGGCGAGTTCGAGCATGCAGCGAATGAGCACTGCGCAGGCCGACGAATCCGCGCCACCGCTCATACTGATCACAAATCCGCAGGACCGGGTCTTCCGCATGTAGTCGAAGAGCCCGAGCGCTGCAGCACGGGTGAATTCGTCGAAGCGGGAGAACGGTGCTGGAGCAGTGATGCGCCGGGAACTGAAGGTGAGCCCGGGTGAGATTTCACCAGACGGGGCAGCAGCCGGGAGATTTGCGGACGCGGCAGGCAACGCGGAGGGGGCGACAGTGACAAGCGGGGGCGAGAAGCAGCCAGGGATGCGGACCAGGCCAAATGACGAACCCTGCCGGGCTGTGGAGTCGGGCTGGAAGCGGAGTCCATGTACGGCGGCGCGGCGAGCGCGGGCGGTGGCAAGGTCCACATCGGCGATCGTGAGTACGGTGTCGGTGAATTTGAGCCGTTCAGCGGAGGCTATGCATTCACCGGCACAGGCGATCAGTGCATCGCCGTCGTAGATGGCCCTGCCGGCTTCGTTGCCGAGGAGATTGGCGTAGATGTAGGCCGCGGAAAATGCGCGGGAGCCTTCAAGCACAAAGCGGCGGCGGATTTCGTGTTTACCAAAGGCAAAATGGCTGGCGCTGGGGTTGAGCAGGACATCGACGCCGCGCTGGGCAAGCCGTCCGCCGGGGCGATTGGCAACCCACGCGTCTTCGCAGATTTCGAGTCCGATGCGAATGCCGCCACGTTCAAAAAGAAGATCTCCGAGTGGCCAGGCGGAAGATCCGTGTTGGTAGAAATCTGCCTGTCCGGCGGGCCACGCCCGAAACCAACGCGGTTCGTAGTGCAGACCGTCGCCCGCAAGGTGCTGTTTGGCCGAAAAACCAGCAATCGTACCATCGGAAATCAGGCAGGCGACATTGAAGACGCCATTCACGTGGAACAGAGGCAGCCCCACGGCCACGGTCAGACCGGCAGTGGCCGGCAGAATCTGCTGGAGCTGGTGCCAGGCGGTTTCCCAGACGTGAGGCGCGAGAAACATGTCTTCGCAGCCATAGCCGGTGATGCAGAGTTCCGGGAGGCAGAGCAGTTGCACGTGGTGTTCGCGAGCCTGACTGAGCACGTTCAGGATGCGATGAAGATTACCGTCCCAGTCGAGCGGAGTCTGATTCAGGTTGGCAGCTGCCAGCCGGAGTGTTCGCATGGTCAGTGCCCGCAGGAGGAAGCACAGGATCCCGGGGAGCATTCGGCGGACTGGGTGTGGGGGATTTTCCAGTGTTGCAGGAGCTTGGCGGATTCGTAGTCGCCGGCGGTGATGTGGAAGCCCAGGTCCGCGATCATGCGGAAGTCCTCCTCCGCTTTCTGGCCCGGCGTGGTGAGGTAATCGCTGACGAACATGGAGTTGGCGGGGTAGAGGCCAAGCGGCTGCAGGGAGCGGAGGTTCACTTCGCGACCACCAGCGATCCGCAGCTCTGCCCGCGGATTGACGAAGCGGAACATGGCGAGCACTTTGAGGCAGTAGGGGGGGGTGAGTTCGTGTCTGGCCTGGAGCGGAGTGCCGTCAATGGCGTGCAGGAAGTTGATGGGAATGGATTCCACGGCGAGCTCAGCGAGTTTACAGGCGACTTCGACGACGTCGGAGTGGGCTTCTCCCATGCCGACGATCATGCCTGCGCAGAGTTCCAGTCCGGCGTCGCGGCAGATGCTGAGGGTGTTCAGGCGGTCCTGGAAGGTGTGAGTGGTGCAGATGTCGGGGTGAAAGCGTTCGCTGGTGTTCAGATTGTGATTGACGCGGTCGACGCCGGCGGCTTTGAGTTTCAGGGCCTGTTCGGGTTCGAGCAGACCAAGGCAGCAGCAGATGTGCAGGCCGTACTGTTCCTTGATCTGGCGGACAACGCCGGCGACGTGGTCGACTTCGCGGTTGGTCGGTCCGCGACCACTTGCCACGATGCAGTAAGTGCGTGCGTTGCTTTCGGCGGCCTTGCGAGCACCGTCCAGCAGACGTTCGGCATTGAGCATCGCGTAGCGCTCGATGGGCGCTTCGGAGATTTTGGACTGTGAGCAATAATTGCAGTCTTCGGGGCAAAGACCGCTTTTGGCGTTTTTGAGATAGTAGAGCTGAACGGAGTTACCAAAAGACCGCTGACGGATGCGGTAGGCCGCGTGGAGAATCTGGAGGAGTTCTTCGTCGGGGGCGTTGAGGATTCGCAGAGCGTCCGGGCGAGACAGGGGAGTGCCGTCAAGGACGAGATCGGCGAGTTCGTTCCAGGAGAGGATGCCGGCGTCAGCCGAAGCGATCAGCGACATGGAGGTTGTCTTTGGTTCGGGGGAAAAGGGCTGTGAACAGAGAGGAGAACCTTTATGGACAGAGGAAGATTGTAGCGTGGCAGTCGGGGGATTGCACGGAAAAGAGAGATTTTTTGGGAAGGGGCCGACGGTGGCTGCCATTGGCTTTGGCAGCCACTGTCGGCATGTTCAGCAGATCGTGAACAGCTTCTCAGCTCTGTACCTCGCCATTGGCAATCCGCACGATGTGGCGATCAAAAGTCCGGAACGTAAACGACACGGGGCGTTCAGCATATTCCATGGTGCGTTTGCGGAGGATTTCGATGGCAATCGCCTCGCCCAGACGCAGACTGCGGGTGTTATCCGTGCGCCAGTGAACGCCTCCCATGGAACGTCCCATGGCCACGTTTCCGGCGATTTTATTCAGTTCTCCGCCGACGGTCATCAGAGCAGCATCCTTTCCGGTGTATTCCATCGGTTCACAGAACGAGTCGAGGTCCGTACCGGTACTGCGATAAGCCGGCTGGAGTAATTTCAAAGCGTCGTCGGGGGGATCTTTGGGCGCAGTCATCCGCACGTTGGCGGCGTCGTTCGCACGCTGGAAGATGTCGATCAGTCTGGCATCTTCATCGAACCAGGCCTTGAGTGTTGTGACGCAGGCGCCGGCAACGGTGGCGTGGCCTGCACCGTAGGCCGGATGAACCGGGGAACCGGCTGAGAAGGCCATTGGCAGGAAGTATGTTTCCTCGCCGCCATTGAGCATGGCGTTGTGAGCGGCCACGGCGGCCAGCGTGGCATCGAAAGCGCCCGCGAACTGCTCGCAGGCGGGGTGGGAAACAGGCAGCCCATAGCTGCGACGACCGCCCGGGCCACCACAGCCCCTGCGCTGCATCTGTACGAGTCCACCGTAGACCTCCGGCCGCGCCCGGCGGTGCACGAGCCACTTCTGACGCCAGACCACCTTCAACGCCCGACTGGCGACTTCCGAGACCAGCGTGAGCAGATCCGGGCCGCCAAGTGATGCAAACGGTGTTTCGCGTGTAAAGCGATTCCCACTGTAGGGATTGCCGGGATCAAGCGGAGCCCCGATGGAATCCAGAAACAGTGCCGCATTGAAATACGCCTGATGCAACGCGTCCCGATTCACAAAGCGGGCCAGATCCCGCATGGTGGAGATATAACGACTGACGGGCGCGCCACTTGCAGCCAGCGGGTAATACGAGGCACCCCTGCGGACCTGGTCTGAGTAGTTGTTGCAGCTGCCGTAGTCCCGGCCGTAGCGGTCCTTGCCGGTATTCTGTGCCAGCAGCCAGTCTCCGTGCGTGGTCAGAAAGTCCTGCATCGCAATATACGGAACCTGCTTCTGGTCGATGGTCTGCGTGCCATAGCCAATCGGTCGAATAAAAAACTGACTCACCAGCGGCCCGTACTGTTCATCATAAAGGCCGCTGCGGAAGAGCGTCTGCCGGGAGACTGAGTGACCGCAGTCGTCGAGGGTGAGATCCAGCGGTGCTCGCAGTTTTCCGGGATCGCTGTCATGCTGCAGTGCGCAGTCGAACAGGGTGCGGATGGCTGCCTCCGCCTCACTGACGCGACTTTCCACGGAATACTTCAGCTGCATATCGTGATCGGCAGGATCAGCGCAGCCGGAACACGGTGATGTGCGTTCGTTCTGGAATGCCAGCAGCGGCGCGTCCCGCAGAAGTGCCATCCAGTACAGCTCTGCCATCTCAGCAGCAGCGGTGATCGACTGAACGCCGGGAGCAGGCAGCATCTCCAGAGATTTTGGATCCGGGCCGTGGGCCTCCGTCGCGGCACCTGCGAGCGGACTGACAAATCTGGCCACGCTGAGTTTGAGTGAATTGTCGGCGTTGCTGTGAAACGTCGACTGCGCAGGATGTGACAACGGGCCCCGCGGCACTTCTTCGAAATTGAGCGGCAACCCCGCCTCAATCCCCACACAGGTCCGCTCAAATTTACGGTAGGCCTCCGCCTCAACTTCCCCGTACTCGTTGTGCGGCAGGGTCTTGTGGAAGTTGCCGATGAACGGGTGATCGGATGTGACCAGCGATTCATCGGAATTAGGAGTGGGAACGGGCATGTGTGGATTCCTTGTGGCTGAGACTGTGACGCTGCAGACGGAGTATCTGCACATCTGTACAACTGGCCGAATCCTCCGGACGCTGCGCGGAAATCGTGGAAATTTCATTTTTTCTGCCAGGTTTCTCACACCGCTGCCATCGGCGTATCTGCAGGGCACTCAGCTGAATTACAGCCGCAGCCCGGTTTAGTCGCGATACACCTCAAGCGGGCTGGCTGCGCGCTGCAGGGCTGTTTCGAGTGCAGTTTCATCAGAGCACTCGCGGAGTCGGGAATTGGCCCGCAGCATCCTTAAAAGCATCCGCACGGTGGCCGTTTCTCCTGCGTGAAAGCCATCAATGGCTTCTGCATCACTGGAACCACAGGCGGACATGCTGGAAAAGTCATGCAGTTCGTGCCCGCTGTCCGCAAATACGCTGCGGAGCATTTCCGGCAATTTCACAACGTAGTCGTGTTGACCTGATTTCCGCATCGCTTCGGCCACCACATCGGCAAAGGGTGGCAGGAAGGCAATCACCCCGATTTGGCGTCGGCTGCATTCCCCCAGCAGCTCCCCGATTTCCTGCAGTGCCGCCGGATCCGGCACGTCACCATACCGAAATCGCTCACGTCCCTCCGCCACGCGCCGCAGTGACGCCGCAAACTCGAAATCCGGACATTGCCGATCACCGCTCAGTCGCTGCTCCAGCTGCCTGCCATACGCGAACGAACCGTCTGCCCGGAAGCCCTTGCGATTCTGCCATGCATTCAGACCGAACGGAGCATCGCTGCGGTTCGCCAGCAGTGCGGCCGGACTGATTCGTCCCCTCAGCGTGTCACCGATGACATCCGGGAGCAGCCGCAGACTCCGCTGCAGGTTCACCGATGGATTGTGCGTCCACGTGTCACTCGAACCCCTGCCAGCAGACGCAATCCAGTTGCTGTTGAACATCCATTGATCAAGTGCCAGCAGGAGCAGTCGAGGCTGGCGATCCTCCGGAACCAGCTCCAGAAACCCCCGAAAGTCATCCGCCGTCTGAATCGTGTAGCCCGCATTCCAGAAGGAACAGCGAAACATTTCGCGGCGAAACTGAAGCACTCGCGAAGACCCCACAGCCAGCAGTTCGCGCTGTGGCTGCAGCAGCAGACCTCTGTACTTCATGTACGGATAGTTCTGTTCATTCCACGCAAACCCGATCAGCCCATGGCCGCTGCGGATCGTTGATTCAAGCACCGGATCGATGTCCCGGAAGGCTTCACCGGAAAGCGCCAGCAGTGCGAGCGGCGGACCGCAGATGATCAGCAGCGGCAGCACAAACAGACAGCAGCGTTTCAGGAAGCCGCGGAGCTCCTGATCATTCGATGCCTCGACCATCTTCTGCTGATTGTCGCTCTTCTGCATGATTATTCAGAACTGGAAGTAAATAAAGTCCTGCTGCTCACCGCCGAACTTCAGAATCAGATACAACACTCCGTAATAAAACAGCCAGCGCACCTGACGTGGCAGAGGACTGTCGCTCAGCTCCAGAGCATGTCGCCGTCCGCGCTGGATCCATTCCACAAGCAGAAATCCGGTCACCAGCAGCCAGATTTCGCCCCGCACGTCCAGTCCGCTGCCGTCCTGCAGGGTGAAAAGACGCCGAAGAATCGTGACTGCATCAGAGAGACTGGCGGCCCGGAAGAAGATCCAGGCGACCATCGTCAGCAGAAAAGTCGCGGCGATCTGCAGGACTTCACGCGGGGCTGGCAGGAGTTTGGCAGCAGCCGTGCGGGACGTAAGCCTGCGATTCGCCCCGCTCAGCTGCAGCGGCAGGAAATACAGTGCATTCAGCAGTCCCCACACAACAAACGTCCAGTTCGCGCCGTGCCACAGCCCGCTGATCAGGAACACCGCCAGCGTATTCCGAATCATCTGACCGCGCGAACAGCGACTCCCCCCCAGCGGCAGATACACATAGTCGCGGAACCACGTGGACAGGGAGATATGCCAGCGTCTCCAGAATTCCGCAATGTCCCGGGAAAAATAGGGTGTCGCGAAATTCTGCATCAGTGAAAAACCAAACAGCCGCGCCGTGCCGACAGCGATATCCGAATAGCCGGAAAAGTCACAGTAAATCTGTATCGTGAACAGAAATGTACCGGCCAGCAGCGCAGCCGAAGATGCTTCCGCCGGAGCACCATACACCTGATTCGCAAGGGCCGCACAATTATCCGCGATCACCACCTTCTTAAAAAGCCCCCACAGCGCCTGACGACAGCCGTCCGCAGCCTCCTGCAGGCGGAACTCCCGCCGCTGCAGAAACTGCGGCAGCAGATGCCCGGCGCGCTCAATCGGGCCCGCCACCAGTTGCGGAAAGAATGTCACAAACGACAGATACGCCACCAGATCCCGGGTTGGCTTGAGTGTTCCGCGGTAAATGTCGATCGACGAACTGACCGTCTGAAAGGTGTAGAAGCTGATTCCCACGGGCAGCACGACGTCCAGCCGTGCAGCAGCCGGACTGAATCCGCATGCCAACAGAGACTCATTCAGTGATTCTGCGAAGAAATTGTAATACTTGAACATTCCCAGAATGCCGAAATTCACGCAGATACTCAAAGCGAGCAGACCGCGACGCACCAGCACCGACTGCGATCGGTCAATCAGATTGCCCACACAGAAATCCAGAACAGCTGAGAACAGGATGAGCCCCAGAAACCGCGGATCCCACCATCCGTAAAACACCAGACTGCCAGCCAGCAGTACCACGTTCTGTACGCGCCGGTCCCGACCGCAGCAGTACCAGTAAACCACGAACATCAGTGGCAGAAAAATCGCGAATTCAGCAGAGTTGAACAGCATGACGACTCACGCGGCCCGCTTCTGAGCAGGACGCGGCAACGGCAGAATCACTGCACCCGCTGCCGCAAAGTCCCGATACGTGCCCTCCAGCTCCTCCCGACAGGCGACCGACGCATCAGCGGGCAGAGCCGGCAGAATATCGATACAGGTAACGGGCTGGCCGTAAATCAGCGGGAGCGATCGTGCTGCAGACGACATCCATGTCACAAAGGCCCGTGGCAGATAGCCTTCCTGCAACCCGAAGAACTCAGCCAGATACGGGAGCTTCTCGGCACCAGCCGGCCCGGACGTCTCGCGCGGATGCAGAATCCAGCGATAGCGACTCACACCATGATATTCCATCGCAGCCCGCAGCGATGCCTCCGCATCCACATGCACCCCCAGATCCCGCGCCAGCGGCTGGGACAGAAAGACGATTTCATCCCGGATCGGCAGGCGACCGGTGACCGTACTCCGCAAACCACGATAGTCGTTGAAGATCACCGCCTCAGCCGGCACATCCAGTGAATAGCTGGTGAAGAATCGGGCACGACTCAGATCCGGCAGACTGTTTTTCAGACCGGGAATCAGCCATCTCAGGCCCCGTCCCCGACTGCCGGCCCCGCCGGTCCGCCACGCGTTGATCGCCGACTGCAGCACTCCTGCGCCACCGTCCATGATCACCAGCTCTGCATGCGGCATCACATGCATCATGTGCCGCTGCTGTGTCTGAAAGCCACCGGAGTAAAGCCGCTGGCAGTGCCCGATGGTGCGTCGAAAGGCCGCGGCCCGGAGCGGAAACAACAGTTGTGCCCACCGCGTCAGCTGCAGATTCCAGGCACACGTCCAGCCGCCATCGGTCGTCGTATCAGCGAGCGCCTTCAGATGCTTCTGACGGGCAGACGCGGAACGGGGACTGTGAAACATGACCAGATAGTTCCGCTCACCTGCGTGAAACCGATCCCGCGCCTCCGTCGCATTCAGAATCTGCAGCGGCGTGCAGGCAAGGAACAGATTGGCTGGTGTCTTCGAATCAGTCACCGCAGTCTCCTGGAGCCTGGCCGTCAGGCAGCATCGCGAAGCGACACATTATGGGGCAGCATCGACAGTGCCGCTTCAAGCACGCGATCCATGGACAACTTCGCAAGGTCACCGTCGGGGGCCACAAGAAACCGATTTCGCGGGGCTTCCGGGGGAAACGCCCCGAATCGCTCCGGGCTGGTCGGGCCGAACAGCGCAAGCGTGGGGCGGCCGAGGGCAGCAGCCATGTGCAGCGGACCACTGTCATTGGCAATCACCAGATCCGCTCGCCGCAACAGCTCAATCAGCTGCGGCAGTGACGTCCGTTTTGTCAGGTTCACAAAACGATCCGGGTCGCAGACTTCCGGCGACTCCCACGGAAGATGGCTGTCCCACACAACCGTACACCCTGCATCTGCTTTCAGCAGTGCTGTGGTCAGCCCACGAAACTCCCGCCATTCCTTATGCGCCCCGCGGCTGTTGGGAATCATCACAACCATGCGGCGGCGCTGCAGGCGTGAGTCAAGCTGTTCAAGGGGATCCCCGTGCATCACGACCGGGGACCTGAGCGATGCTTCCAGTCCCAGTGCGGGAAGAAACTGCAGCAGTTTGCGAATGGCGTGCGCATTTCGACCGGCTTCCGGAAGCGGCACAACCTGATTGTAGAACAGCCGACTGCCTTCACGGGCTTCCGCAATGCCCACCTTCAGCGGTGCCCGGGAAGCCGCCGTCATCAGGCCGGTTCTGAGAAGTCCCTGAAAGTCCAGCACGGCATCGAACCGCCGCTGCCGCAACTGCTGCATCACTTTGCCGATGGCAAGCAGTCCGCGCCAGCCGGCTGCATGCTCAAACTGCAGCACCTCGCCGTTCACAGTCGGGCAGCGCCGCACGATGTCCGCAAAACGCGACTTTACAACCCACGAGATTTCGGCTCCGGGCAGCTGGTCACGAATTGACTGGGCCACCGGCAGAGAACAAATGATGTCCCCCAGCGAACTTGGCTTGATAATCAGCACCCGCATGGCGGTTCTCCCCGAAAACAGAACTGTTCAGGCAGCCCTGCGAAGCTGCGGATTCAGCTCGGCATCATTATACATCTTGAACTGGAAATAAACGCGGAAGCTGCGTGTGCCCTGGCCAACCTGCAGCACCAGCTCCTGCAGGGCCGCAGACAGATCCTGAATCTGCCGACGGATCGTGGTGAGCTTTGTACCGCACCGCACGCGATGTTCTTCGGTCGCATCCGTCCGCAGGACCTCTTCCTGCATGTGATATTCCTTCAGTGCCAGAATCGACAGCCGGTCAATCATCATGCCGGGAGTTTCAGAGTTGAACGCACAGCCCGACTCCCGAGGCTGCAGCTCCTGCACCAGCAGTCGATCCATCTGTTCCACCAGATCATTGCGGCGCTGGTTGTGCCGGTCAATCGTGCGTTTCGCCTGACGAATGCGCTCTGCTCCCAGATCATCCCGCCGCGCGATGTCTTCTTCATGCCACAGCGAGAAGTTTTCGAGGTGATTCTGCTGCACCAGCTTCAGCAGACCCTCACCTGTCGGTTCGGGGGCCGCCTCGTGCCAGAGCTCGGTGCAGCCCCGCTGTGTGTCAAGGATTTCCTGTACGTTCATACCATCGCTCCTTCTGCCGGTCAGGCTTGTTTCTCTTCAGGCGGATTTCTTTCGACGGGCGCGAATGCCAGCCCAGATTCGGATCGCATTGCAGATCACATCATCGGTGGTCCTGGCGATCTGTCCGAGCCATGGATGTCGGACCGCGAAGCCTTTCTCCACCATCGTGCGTCCCGTGTGTTCCACATATCGCAGCGGGTTGACGTCATACTCCCTAAACCATGCATACCGGGCCGCGTTTTCCCGATTCATCGGAACAAGCGGCTGCCGCAGCATCGAGATGAACTCATCCACCGTCGCCGGCGTATACGCCACCTGCAGCTGGTCGAAATAAGACGGACCCAGCGTGATCACCGGCTTGCCGGCCCAGCAGGCTTCAACAGTAATCGTGGACCCGAACGTCACCACCACATCGCCCCATTCCATAATGCTGTACGAATTCACCGATTCCTCAGCATAATGAATTCGCACATTGGGAAGCTTTGCGGTTTCGGCGAAGGGGGTGAGCAGATCACCGGCCATTTCGGCCTGATTGGGGTGAAACCGAACCACGAAAAACGTCTGTGGATTTTCGCGGCACGCACGCTCCACAATCGGGCCGTAGTCGAGGAATGGTGAAATCCAGTCCCGGCCGAGCGATGCAAATTCATCCTGACTGCTCAGAAAAATGCTCACTTTACGCTCACAGCCGGGCGGGAGTGCAGGAGGTACAAAGGCCTGCCCGTGCTTTTTGGCATACTTATTGGTGCGAGGTTTTCGCAGCGCTGCGTAGTAACGTTCGGCAAATTCGAAATCCGCCGGATGACTCAGAATCCGCCGCTGAATCTGTCGACGATCGTGTACCATATAACCCGGGCACACAAACGGGTGCTGGCGGGCCGTGACTTCCAGAGTCGTGAAATCTGTTCCGGCAGAACGCGCAGCAATCACAGCGAATTTCGAACAGGCATGGCGACCGTTAAATACCTCCACACGCCCGGGCCTGAATTCGCCGACGACCGCCTTCATGGACTTCAGCAGCCTCGCAGCATTGCTGAAATAACGACGCTTGATGCGGCGAATGAGCGGTTCACGGCGCGCGGTTTCCGGGAGCGTGCGAAACGTCGAGATCACGCCGCTCTGGACTCCTTCCATAAGCGTTCGCTGTTCGCTGAACGGCAGCGCCGGCAGTGACTCATCCACGGAACTGTCAGTGTTCAGCGGAATGAGTTCCAGTCCCAGCGATTCTGCGGTGCTGCGAACACGCGTTCGGCAGATCAGACAGGCCGCCGGACTGCCGCTGTAATTCACCGCACATGTACCGGCCGTGGCATTGCAGTATGTCACAGCCACGCGGTGTCCGTCGTCCTGCAGTTCGCGAGCGCGGGCCATGGTCACGAGTGTGTGTTTACGCCACAGCGGGTAGGCCGCGTGCACCAGCACCGCAGGACGCCCGTCCGCTGCTGCACCGTCCGGTCTGGTGAATTTGAGCGTTTCGCCGGGTTCCATCGGATTGCTCCCTGTCCGGCCGTCAGGCCGCCCGCTGTGTGCGATTCCCGACACCAGTCGTCTCCGGCTGATCGTCCACACCATTGCCGGCCACACGATGACGCAGATGCCATTTCCCGGCAGCATCCTGTTTCCACAGATGCGGCGAACGGAAACGGTCCGTGATCGTATGGAAATGCTCCGGCGACATCCCGATATAGTCCATCACCTCATTGAAATAACGATCCGGAAATTCACCGTCAAAGCGGTTCACCAGAGCGACCGCTTCGTCGCGAGTGATGTGGCCGTTGCGGATTTCCTGAGATGCATCATAGGTCGCGCGACCAATGCCGAACTTAATCCACGTGGTGTAATAGTGCAGGTCATCGATCTTGTCGTCGATACTGTTGTATTTGCTGTAGGTGCCCTGAGTCCTGAAGGGGCGAGCGCGGAAGCCGCAGTTTTCCACGGCATAATAATACACTTCCTGCGGCGTCCATTTCAGATAGTAACCCAGGTAATGCACCTGCACATCCACCCTGCGCAGCTCTTCTTCACGCGGCGGCAGAAAGCACATCAGGTCCTGCAGACGCACGCCGTAACGGTCCACCAGTTCCCGAATTGAAATGCCCGCAAGATACAGATCTTCCAGCTGCGAATACGTGTGGAAGGACTTGTCGCGAAGACTGGATGAAGTGTCTGCAATCGGATTCCCGTACTCCGCTTCGTTCTCGCCGTAAAACACCAGCGGAATTCCCAGCTTTGCAGCAAGCCGGGGACCGACGTTTTTCTGACCAAGAATAAACGTCTGGAAGGGATGAAACAGATTCTCGATGCTCAGTCGTGTGAGCAGCTTCATCACGCGGCCGTTGCGAGTGAACGCAAGGTTGTCAAAACCTCCGACGTCGATCCAGTTTTTCCAGTTCTTATAGCCGTAGTCCGTATAGAGAATCGGGGGCCATGTGATGGTGAGCGGATTCATGCCGTATTTGTACTTGAGCACATGCGCCTGGTAGGCGCTGTCCTTGCCGCCGCTCCCCGGGACGATGCAGTCGTAAGACCCGTCCCGGCTGCGATGTTTGTCCAGCAGCTGCAGGAGCGCCTCTTCACGTGCCTGCCAGTCGATGGACTGCTTGTGATCCGCCACGTGACAGGCATCACACACGCCGTCGTCATCGATCGCCAGCGTTTGCTTGCGGGAATCAATGGTATGACGAAATTCCACCGCCGAAGCCGGACGCTGGTTTGACATCACGCAGCGGCGGCAAAACTGTACTTTGGGCGGCAGCCCGTAATAGGCCGGCAGCTGTTCGTCCATGAACGCGTCCCTGATTTCAGAAAAACTGATGTGTCAAACGGCCTTCCGCAGACCGGCAGCCCAGTGGCGGAAAAAGGCAATCCCCCCCGAAGCACTCCGCTCCGGGTGAAACTGGACACCCGTCACGTGAAGTCTTCGCACAGCAGAGCAATAGCGGATTCCTTCGTACTCTGTCAATGTCAGGATATCTGCAGACCGCTCCGGTACCGCTGCGAAGGAATGCACAAAATACACCCACTGTCCGTCCTGAAAACCACAGTCCACTTCCGCTTCCGCACGCTCCGGATTGAGCAGAATCCGATTCCAGCCGACCGCAGGGACACGCAGCAAGGCACCGTCCGGACGTCGCTCCGGCAATCTTCGCACAATCCCCGGAATCAGCCCCAGACCCTTGTGCACCCCGAATTCCTCGCTGGCATCCAGCAGCAGCTGCATTCCCAGACAGATGCCCAGCAGCGGCTTGCCTGAACGCACAGCCTCCAGAAGCGGCACGATCAGCCCCTGGGAACGCAGCGTATCCATCGCATGACCAAATGCTCCAACGCCCGGGAGAATAATCCCATCCACCTCGCTCAGCCCGTCACCCGTCGACGAAATTTCAGCCGCAATGCCCGCCTGCAGGCACGCCTGACGAATACTGAACAGATTTCCCAGACCGTAATCCACGATCTGCACCCGCAGAGAACTCATGCTGCATCCTCCAGCCGGCACTGCACTCCGCCCGCCACGAGCGTGCGTTTCAGTTCCCGCAGCGAACAGGATTGCACATGCGAGACCCCGCGACCACTCTGCAGAAACTCCCGATTCCCCTCGCCGCCGGCAGATTCCCGCGGCCGCAGCGTCCTGATCGCCTCGTAATGCAGAATGCTGCTCACCGCCACCGCACTGACTCCCGTCTTCCGCGCCACATCCGCCACATGCTCCGCTCTCCCGGCACCGCCGTGAGCGATCACGGGGATCTTCACCGCCGCCGCAATGCGGGCACACAGGTCGCTGTCAAAACCCTCACCCGTACCCTCACGGTCGATGGATGTCGCCAGAATCTCGCCCGCACCCAGCTCTTCTGCACGGACCGCCCACTCCACCGCATCCACCCCGGTGTGCTCCCGCCCGTTGTCCGTGAATGCCAGCCATGAACCGTTCGCCTGACGACCAGCTTCTATGGCCACCACGATCGTCGAGGAACCGAATCGCCTGGAGGCCTCCCGAATCAGCCGGGGATCAGCAATCGCAGCCGTGTTCAGCGAAACCTTGTCAGCCCCGGCTGCCAGCGCCAGCCGAATGTCCTCGATGCTGCGGAGACCGCCCCCCACCGTCAGCGGAATGAAAATCTCACGCGATGTCCGTGAAATGATCTCGCACAGACTGTTGCGGCCATAGAGGCTGGCTACGGCGTCCTGATAAATCAGCTCGTCAGCGCCCGATTCGTAGTAATAACGGGCGAACGTGTCGGGGTCTCCCAGAACTCGCAGGCCCTCGAGACGAATCCCTTTGACCAGATTCGCGCCCTTGATATCCAGCCGGGCAATCACACGCACCATTGACATACGGATACGGCATCCCTGCCGGAATCGACGCTGAAGAAATTGAGCAGAATTCGAATGCTGGCCCCATGCCAGCCGAATTGCTGCGGGCGGAGCATAGTGGGCAGGGGCCATTCGGTAAAGGTCGAAACTCATGCTGCCTGTGTCAATCGGCCGGAGCTGCACCCATTCCCCGCCCCCGCCGCCGCATACCGGAAATACAATACCACGTCACAGCCGCCCAGAGCAGACTGTTGGCCACAACCACCAGCCAGCTCCAGTGCCCCGCAGCGACCGACCTCGGCACCAGCGGCACCAGCGGGAACTGCAGGACGCTGTTGATCCAGCCCGCGATCACTGCCGACCGCGAAGGCGCCCGACCCGTTTCAAACGCGTTCATGGATGACTCCCAGGTGATCAGCAGCGACATCAGGAAGACGGTCGCATGCAGGGCCGTGATCACAGGGATAACAACGAATGGTGAATGCAGGCACCCCGGGCGACGTTCGGTCACCGGTGGGATGCTCGTGGGACTCCAGGGCGAATCAGCGGTCATTAGCGCAGGCTCCGTTCACTTCCAGGTTTCAGCCAGCAACTCCCACGACTGCAGCTGCCGTCGGATTGCTGCAGCAACAGCCGCCGGCCGGAACTGCAGCTGCCGGGCCAGCGTTTCAGGGAACCGGCTGATGGCCACAAAAATGTCCTCCGGCCCGGCCTCCGGCGATTGTTCGGCGAGCACCGAGCAGATGGGTGTTCCGGCGGGGACTGGAGTCTTCAAAGCCGGGCAGTCGGCGAGCCGCAGGCAACTCCCCGCAGGCAGCGAGATCTCTTCCTGCCCCGGAAAAGTCAGCGAGCTGTGAGACCAGAGAATCAGCTGGGTGCGGAGTGGCGGACGAGCGTTCGAGTGGTCCGCGCTGCGAGGTGCCCCCGCTGCAAAGCGGACCGCGTTCCAGTGCTCCGGTGTTTCATAAATCCAGTGCGAAGCAGGAATACGGGGATTAACTTCCAGCAGCCAGCAAAGACTGGTTGTCAGCATCAGGTCCACCCCGAAGATTCCCCGCGGGATTTCAAAGACATCCTGCAATCGCTGCATCGCGCTGCCAAGAGCCGCCGCCAGGCGCGGGGGCATCGTCAGTGGACCAAGATTGCCACAGAAACGGAAATCAACCGCGTTCAGCTCCGGCCACCCGGAAAACTGCAGCGACAAACCGATGATTTCAACACCGTTGCTGTCACTGGCAACAAGGATCGAGCACGGCAGGCCGTCGACTGCCCTTTGGAAACAGCCGGCAGGCAGGGCGGGGGCTGCTGCCAGCTGCCGCCGCAGATCACTACTCAATCGCTGCACACCCAGACCTCCGGATGTCTCCGTGGGTTTCCAGAGCCAGCGTCCCGCGCCCGGCAGGGTCCTGAAAACGGACTCCGGAAACTGCACACATGGTGACTGTGACGGGGCGAACAGACTGGCCAGCTGCTGCGGCTGCCGCAGACTGCGGACCACGTTCAGGGGAAGTCCGAGCAGAGGTCGGTTGCGAGCGATTTCTGTGAGCAGCGGCAGGTGATTCTCTAAACCGCCAGCCCACAGCAGCGGAATGTCGGTGGGAACGGAATCGAGGATTTGCGGCAGATCACTGAACCCAGCCAGTGTCCCGAGAAACTTGCCCCCGCCACCCGACACCACCACTCGCAGATCCGCATCCCCGAAGCAGTCGGCGCACAGCACACGATAACCTGCAGTCACCGCAGATGCAGCGAGGGAGCGCGCCGACGCTGCGGCAATGATCAGAGATCGCTGAGCAGTTGTGCGGATGTCCGTGGGCATGCGGCGGGGCCAGGGGTACAAACGGTAAAGGAGTGCGACCGCTCCTGCGCGCAGAATTCTGGCAAAAACGGGCGATTGTGAAAAGCAGCCAGTTGTACTGGTCAGGGGCGATTGTTTAAGCCGGATGGAAGCAATCTTCCGTGGGTTATCGAGGGATTACGGAATGACGATGCAGCACGGTATCGAATGTGGATCGAACAACTCCAGACGGCGCTTCCCGATATCGAAGACGTCCTGACCGTGGAATTGCCCGATACGCGGCATCGGTTTCTTCAGGTCCTGTACCGAGGCGGGCTCAAAGTTCCGTCCTGGATGGTTTCCGATGGTACCCTCCGAATGCTTGCGTTGACTCTGCCGGCATATCTGACGAACTTCGAGGGAATCTATCTGATCGAAGAACCGGAGAACGGTATTCATCCAATGGCCATGGAGACGGTTTATCAGGCACTCCGATCGGTTTATTCCGCGCAGATTCTGCTTGCCACACATTCGCCCGTGATTCTTGGTTGCGCAGAACTGGATGAGATTCTGTGCTTCAGGAAAGATCGCCACGGAGTGACGGATGTCGTTTCCGGGGCGGATCATCCAGGACTTCAACAGTGGCGAGGAGGACTCACAGTGAGTGATCTTTATGCGTCGGGGGTGCTGGGATGACTCGCCGCGATTTATTTGTCGTTGTGGCTGATCTGGATACGGAGAATGCCGTCAGAAGTCTGCTCTGTGAACGACAGGAATCGCTCGGGATCAAGCTGGGCTTCAATCCGGATCGGCCTCCCGACGGTGATTTGCTTCGCTACAGCGGCCAACAAATTACGTGATCAGTTAAAGCGATGGTTTCCAGAGCAGTCCGACCGCTAAGCTCAATCTGCATGCATGTGAGCCGCACATCCTGAACTTCCTGGAATTGCCCCGCTGGTTCAAAGGTGGATCAGCCCCTGGCAGCATTCTTCGGCGAGCCCTTCCAGCTGCAGCGTGCCGTCACTTTGCAGGCGGACGCAGAGCAGGCCGCCGGTCATCTGCACGTGCACGGGCCGGGAGGGATCAGTCAGCTGCAGGGAGGTCGCCGCCAGGGCCACGGCACAGGCACCGGAACCGCAGGCCTGAGTTTCTGCGGAACCGCGTTCCCACACGCGGACGCGAAACTCGTTCGGCTGAATGCACTCTGCAAACTCGACGTTGGTTCGGTTCGGGAAAGCGGGATGGCGTTCGATCACTGGTCCCAGCTGCTCGAAGGGCAACTCAGACAGGTGACGCACGAAGAAGACAACATGTGGATTGCCGGGGTCGGCTTCAAGGGCTGGAAAAAGGAGCCCGGGAACGTGGACATCGGGCAGTTCCGCGGGGCGAGTGAAGCAGTCGGGAGGCGGCAGGTACGGGGTGAGCTTTTGCGGTGTGGCGAGTGTGATGCGGACGTTGCCGGAGAGCGGGGACTGAGCCTTGCTGGAGAGGATTTCGGCAGCGATGCTGCGGCCATTCATTTCGATGGACAGGCACGCTGGAGCGTGGCCCGCATTGTGCAGCCAGAGCGCCATGCAGCGGAGGGCATTGCCGCACAGAGAGCCTTCGCTGCCGTCGGCGTTGAACATCCGCATGCGGGCATGGCAGTCAGGGCGGGTGGAGGGCAGCATGAGCACAAGACCGTCGCCGCCGACGGAGCGATGGCGGTCGCTGAGTCGGCGGGCGAGTGCTTCAGGGTGCGCTGGCGGGGATTGAGTTAAGCCGTCGATGAACACATAGTCATTGCCACAGCCGTGCATGCGAATGTAGCGGAGTGTGGTCATCGGCGCGACCTGTTATTCCAGTTCGTCAGCGGCAGTGGTTTGTTCGCTGAGTGTCCAGCGGAGATAGGCCTCGAGGAAACCATCGAGGTCGCCGTCGAGCACAAGCGAAGGGTTGCCCTGTTTGAGTCCGCTGCGAACGTCCTTGACGAACTGGTCGGGGTAGAGCACGTAGTTGCGAACTGTGAGTCCCCCGAAGCCGATCTTGGATTTTTCACCGTGTCGAGCGGCAACTTCGGCTTCGCGTTTGTCGAGTTCGATCTGGTAGAGCTTGGCGACCAGCATTTTTCGGGCGGTGGCGCGGTTCTGATGCTGGCTGCGTTCGTTCTGACAGGCGGCAACAACGCCGGTGGGAATATGCGTGAGACGCACAGCGGACTCGGTTTTGTTTACCTTCTGCCCGCCAGCACCCCCCGCACGGTACTTGTCCTCGCGAACGTCCTTCTCCCAGTTCACGTCGATCTCGAAGTTTTCATCCACCTCGGGAACCACGTCCACACCCGCGAAAGAGGTATGCCTGCGTCCGGCTGAATCGAAGGGACTGATGCGGATCAGTCGATGATTGCCGGTTTCTCCTCGCAGGTATCCGTAGACGTAGTCGCCGCGAATGAGCAGTGTGGCGTTGCGAATCCCCGCTTCCTCAGCAGGAGAAATATCGACCTCTTCGACCTGAAAGCCACGACGTTCGCCCCAGCGAATGTACATCCGCATGAGCATTTCGGCCCAGTCGGCGGAATCTGTGCCACCCTCGCCCGCCTGAATTGTGACGTAAGCTGAGAAGGAATCTTCGGGACGCGACATGGTCGTCTGAAGTTCCACCCGATCGACTTCAGCAGAGAGCGATTCGGCGGCGGTCCGCAGTTCTGCGAGGGAATCCGGTGAGGAACCTTCGTCGGCGAATTCCATGAGCACCTGCAGGTCATCAGCATCGGATGCCAGCTTGCGCAGCGGTTCAGCGACGTTTTTGATGCGCCGCAGTTCATCCATCACCGTCCGCGCCCGCTGTTGGTCGTTCCAGAAGTCAGGAGCGGCCATGCGGTCGTTGATTTCTGCGATTCGAGCGGTCTTGCCCGGCAGGTCAAAGACAGTCCTTCAGATGAACGACGCGGCGGATAAGATCGTGGCAGTGACTGCGGAATTCGGGGTCCATGGAGACTTTCAGACCGTGAAAGAGTTTGGCAGCGGGCGGGATTTGCCCGGCAGCGGAATGTACGAGCACGCCTGGGAGTCAACAATTCCCGTCGGCACGGAATTGACGCGAGTTTGCAAAATCCTGATTTCGGCAGCGTTGCCGTGGCACTCAGAGTCGGGGATTGCGGATTTCGGCGAGGATTTTCTGTTCCAGCAGCGGGTCACGGCCGACGGACACCCACCGCGAAGGCCCCGTCTGCCCCACCACCTGACTCAGGTCGCGATTCAATGGCTGCGATTCGGAAAATGTCGCACCCCCCTCGTAATTCGCCGCCAGCCCCGGCAGGTCCTCAATCTCTTTATCAACCCGTACCGACAGAACAAACGAATTGTCGGCAGAACTCTGCAGGAGCACCACGACACGCCGACGAATGGACTGCAGCGTACTCTCAAGACGGTTGGAGACCCCCACCGAATCGCCGTGCCATGGCTCCAGCAACCCGGAACCACCTCGCCACGCCGTTTCAATCACTCCCTCCAGCTTGCTCTCACGCGCCACCTGGAAATGGTTGCCGTTGAGCACCCGAACGGATCGCTCCCACCATGCGTCCCGCTGAGCTTCGCTCAGGCGAATTCCCGGACTGGCCGCTGTTGGTGCTACCAGTGGTGGAGACGCACACCCGCCGGCCACTGCCAGCAGGAAAAGCAGGGACGCCAGAGTGATCCTGCAAACCAGGCCCGTGTGCGGCACCGGAATTTGCTCCAGAGTTGGACAAAAAAGACACTTCGGGGCCAAACGGAGCCCTTTGCGGGAGTCTTGCAGGCTAGCCGGATTCGCTCAAGGTCGATTTTTCCGGCCACTGCAGTCGTCATCATCGTCACGACCAGAAACCCAGGCTCCGCAAAACTCCTGTTTTACCCTCAAATGGGATGAAAAATCCGTTTTTTTTCCCAGGGTTGAATCCAGTTGAGACTCATGGTCCTTGACCTGACCCGGGAACAATTGATAATCCCGAACCGATTCCCCCCCCACGAATCCTCGGCACCTGCCTCCTGCCTACCAAAGAACGCAGCAAATGAAGCCTGAAGAAATCGAGGAATTCCGGACGATGCTCAAACTTCTCCGGGCACGGCTCAGGGGTGATGTCGAACAGATGCGCGAAGAAGCCTTCTCTGGCGCGCAGTCCGGCAACGATCAGCGATCCTCCAATCACATGGCCGAAATGGGGTCGGATGCATGGGACCTCGAATTCTCGCTGCAACTGGTCGAAAGTGACCAGAACGTCCTCGAAGAAATCGCCCACGCCATGAAAAAACTGGATGACGGCAGTTTCGGACTTTGCGAACAGTGCCTGGAACAGGGGCGCGGTGAAAGCAAATCCCGCATCGCCCGTGCCCGGCTGCAGGCCATCCCCTATGCCCGAAACTGTATCGAATGCGAACGGGAAAAGGAAAAACGGCGTTGAAACCCGCCTACCCCGGAAATCGACTCCCCGTTTATCTGCTGCTGACTGGCGTGGGCACCCTCGCCGATCTTGGCAGTAAGTCATACGTGTTCGGCACGATGGGCGGCGCCTTCGAAAGCACCGGCTGGCTCGTTGATACCGCCTGGCTGCGGTTTGAAATCCACACCAGTCTCAACAAAGGTGCACTCTGGGGCATGGGGCAGGGGCTCGCATTGTGGTTCGCCGCTATCAGCGTGGTCGCCCTTGCCGCCATCAACTATTGGCTGTTCTTTCGCGGCGCCGCCCGCAGTCTGTGGCTCACCGTCGCACTCGCACTCGTCTCCGGCGGTACACTCGGCAATCTCTACGATCGACTGGGACTGCATGGCGTCCCGTTCCCAGGCGAACCCGGAGTCGCTCTCGCAGTCCGGGACTTTCTGCACTTCCAGTTCGGACCGCTCGATTGGGCCACCTTCAACATCGCCGACTGCCTCCTCGTCGTCGGCTCACTGATGCTGCTCCTGCAATCCGCCCAGTCGGAATCCCAGGCAGCCTGAACTGCTCAGGCTGCTGATTATCTGCGTGTGCTGTCTGCGGCCGGCTTGCGTCGCTCCACCCAGGCAACTGCATTTTCAGTCGTTAAGTCCCCAGATGCCGTCCCAGCGGACGAAGCCTTCGATGGCCTCGTATTCAGCCAGCCCCAGTTGGTTGTATTTGGCTGCCGTGGCAGCGTTGCGGGCTTCGGCGCGCTGCCAGAATTCGCGGGCGTCAGATCCAGGAAAGAGCGCGCGGTCCTTCTGGGACTGGTGTTTGAAAATGGCCTCACGTTTGCGGCGGACTTCCTGCGGGCTGAGCGGGACCGCCATCTCGATCTGATGTACAGGCCATTCCTGCCAGGCACCGCGATAGAGCCAAACTTCGCAGTCGCGGTACCAGTCGTCGTGCCGGACCTGATCACAGGCAAGAATGATGGCTTTGAGACACACGCGGTGGGTGCCGTGCGGATCAGTCAGGTCACCGGCAGCATAGATCTGGTGGGGCTGCAATTTTCGCAGGAGTTCGACAATGATGGTGATATCGGCCTCGGTGAGTGGTTTTTTCTTGACACCGCCGGTTTCATAGAAGGGCATATTCAGAAAGCTGAGATTGCTGGCGGGGATCCCGCAGCAGCGCGCTCCGGCAACCGCTTCACCCTTGCGGATGAGCCCCTTGATCATCTGGACCTGAGGGCTGTCGACCTGTCCAGGGAGCTTGCGACGGAGGAATTCTTCGACGTGGTCTTCGAGTTCCCGGATGCTGTCTGACATGAGACCGAAAGCAGCACAGTAATCGGAAACGAATTCGGTGAACCGGAGTGTGTCATCGTCGAAGACGGCGATGTTTCCGGACGTTTGGTAGGCGATGTGCACATCGTGCCCCTGATCGGCAAGACGAATCAGAGTTCCTCCCATGGAGATGACATCGTCGTCAGGGTGGGGTGAGAAGCAGAGCACGCGTTTGGGGAAGATGTGATCGAAGGGCTGCGGACGATCCCCGGGGCTCTTTCTGGAGTTGGGTTTCCCACCAGGCCAGCCGACGATGGTGCTTTGCAGGTGGCGGAAGACGTTGAGATTGATTTCGTAGGCGGAGCCGTGTTCTGCAAGAAGATCCTGGAGGCCGCCTTCGTTGTAGTCGGAGTCGGTGAGCTTGAGGATCGCTTTGTTGTGTTTTTCGGAGAGCCAGATGACGGCGCGGCAGATGAGCGGCGGGTCCCACGTGAGATCCGAGACGAGCCACGGAGCGCGGACGCGGGTGAGGTTGGCAGCAGCAGCCATATCGAGCAGAAACTCGGTATTGGGGTGCTGCTGAAGCCACGTCGCAGGGATAGCAGGCGTCCGCGGGCCCTCGATGGTTTTGGCCACGATCGTGGCTTTGTTTTCGCCAAATGCCAGGATGTAGATGCGCCGCGCTTCGAGGATTGTACCGACACCCATCGTAATGGCCCGGCGCGGGACATTTTCGGTGCCGAAAAAGTCGCTGGCTGCGTCGGTGCGGGTGACGGAATCGAGTGTGATCATGCGGGTGCGAGTGGTCTGGTCGGATCCCGGTTCGTTGAAGCCGATGTGGCCCGTGCGACCGATGCCGAGGATCTGAATATCGATGCCGCCGGCGGCCGTGATGCGCGCTTCGTAGTCGCGGCAGTAATCGGCCACTTTTTCAGCCGGAACAGTTCCGTCCGGCACATGCGCCTGTCCGGGAGGAATATCGATGTGGTTGAAGAGGTGTTCCTTCATGAACCGGACGTAGCTTTGCACGTCTTCCGGCTGCATGGGGTGGTATTCGTCCAGATTGAACGTGATTACGTTGCGGAAAGAGAGACCTTCTTCGCGGTGGAGGCGAACAAGTTCCGCGTAGATCCCGGTGGGTGTGGACCCTGTGGCAAGTCCGAGCACGCAGGTGCGGCCTTCAGCCTGGCGAATCCGGATCAGCTGAGCGATCTCGGTGGCGACGCGCCGAGCCGCTTCGCGGGAATTGGAGAGGATGGAACAGCGAATGTGTTCGATCTGAGCGGAGTCCTGCCGTACAGTCATGGGAATTGCTGTGGTGCGGGTGAGGGATTGGGGAGGGGTAGCTGCGAACGTGCGAAGCTCCCACAGTCTAATCGGAAAATGGGCGGGATGCCGTGCCTCTCCGGCAAATTTCGCGAACAGATTTTCATTCCGGGGAACGGGGAGACTTCCTGCACTGTGTTTGCCCTCTGTTTCCTGTAGTATAGCCAATTCTCAGCCACTGCCGCGACGGTTCCACCGCCGTCGCGCCGTGGAGATCGCCGTTTTGCCTTGCGAAATCCTGCTCATGCAGACAGCCATCAAAGTCCCTGCTGCGGCGTCAATTCCCGGCGCTGTTGTGACCTTCGACCAGCCCGTGGACGCCACCACACTCTACCGGTACTGGGGCGCCCATCTGGTTTCGGGAGGAGTGCGATTCGCGGTATGGGCTCCCAATGCACGCGAAGTCTCCGTGATCTGTGACAGCAACGGCTGGACTGCCGGCCGAGACTGGCTGCAGTCCTCCGATACCGGCGTCTGGTCCGGCACACTCCGCTCCGTGCTCCCCGGCACCCGCTACAAATACGCCATCCGAACTCAGTCCGGTCAACTGCTCGAAAAGACCGACCCGGCGGGCTTTTATTTCGAGCGTCGTCCACAAACCGCAGCAGTCGTCTGGAGTCTGCGGGATTTCGTCTGGCACGACCATGCATGGCTCGCCAGACGCGCC
>CAZLOQ010000004.1:80123-84232 GCA_964561125.1 uncultured Chitinophaga sp.
CGCCACCGACTGGCTCAAGGCCCCCCTTTCCATCTACGAAGTCCACCCCGGAAGCTGGCGACGCCCCCGAGACGGCAGACTCTTCTTCAACTACAGGGAACTCGCACACGCCCTCGCTGATTACCTCACCGAAACCGCCTACACACACGTCCAGCTGCTCCCGGTCACCGAACACCCCTTCGATGGTTCCTGGGGCTACCAGACCACCGGCTACTTCGCTCCCACCTCCCGTTTCGGCTCTCCACATGACTTCCAGTACTTCGTGGATCACCTGCATCAGCGCGGCATCGGAGTGCTCATCGACTGGGTTCCCGGACACTTCCCCACAGACAGCCATGCACTCGCGTCCTTCGATGGTACCTGCCTTTACGAACATGCAGATCCGCGTCTGGGCTACCACCCCGACTGGAACACGCTGATCTTCAACTATGGCCGACGCGAGGTCAGCGAATTTCTGATCTCCAGCGCCCGGTTCTGGTGCGATGTCTATCACGTCGATGGCATCCGGGTCGACGCCGTCGCCTCCATGCTTTACCTCGACTACTCCCGGGATTCCGGACAGTGGGTGCCCAACCAGCACGGTGGCCGCGAAAATCTCGAAGCCATCGAATTCCTCCGGCAACTCAATACCCTGCTCCACGCCGAATTCCCAGGGATACTCACCATCGCCGAAGAATCCACTGCCTGGCCCGGAGTCTCCAGACCCTGCTATACCGGCGGCCTCGGCTTCACCATGAAGTGGGATATGGGCTGGATGAACGACTCCCTGCGATTCTTCCGCCGCGATTCTGTGCACCGTACATGGCATCTGCAGGACCTCACCTTCCGCAGCATCTATGCCTTCTCAGAAAATTTTGTGCTGCCACTCTCTCACGACGAAGTCGTCCACGGCAAACGCTCGCTCCTGTCCCAGATGTCAGGCGACACCTGGCAGCAGTTCGCAAACCTCCGGCTGATGCTCGCCATGCAGTACGCCAGCCCCGGCAAAAAGCTGCACTTCATGGGCACAGAACTCGGCCAGTGGACCGAGTGGAATCATGACACAGAACTCGACTGGGCACTGCGCTCCTTCGAGTCGCACGAAGGCATCCGCAGACTCCTCTGCGACCTCAATCGTCTCTACTGCAGCGAACAGGCACTGCATGAAGCAGATCATGACGCTGCCGGATTCGAGTGGATTGTGGGGGATGACCGCGAAAACTGTGTGATGGCCTGGATTCGTCGCAGCCACGATGGACACCAGGCAATGGTCGTCGTCTGCAATCTCACCCCGGCCGTGCGTTATCACCACCGCATCGGAGTTCCTGCCCCCGGTTATTACGCGGAAATCTTCAACAGTGACGGCACATGGTACGGCGGTACCGGTGTCGGCAATCGCGGCGGCGTTTACTCACTGCCACAACCCACACACGGACGTGACTGGAGCATCAGTCTGACACTGCCACCACTGGGACTCATGCTCCTGAGGATCGTCACCGCCAGCGAAGAGAATCCGCAGGGCGAAGCATAGCTCCAGTGCCCGGCAGACTGCCAAACCTCCACGTACGCGACTCCCGTCTCAGAACCCCCCCGCTGCCGCACACCTGCCGTAAACACCCACGGTTACGCTCAGGCAACCTCGATGATGGCCTTGAGCACTCCGGTTTCCGGTCGAGTGAATGATTCGAACTGATCGATCAGCTGATCCCAGGGGGTTCTGTGAGTGATCCAGGGGGTCGTGCTGATCGTACCGTCCTCGATCAGTCCGATAATCCGACGAAAATCGTTGGGCAGTGCGTTGCGGGACGCTTTCAACGTGATTTCGGGACGGTGCAGTGTGGGGTGGGTGAAGGCCACTTCTTCGGTTGTGATGCCGACATACACCAGCGTTCCGGTGTGGGCACACCAGCGCAGCGCGGTGGACATGGAGTGGCGATTGCCGGTCGCGTCGGTCACAACGGCATAGAGATCGCCCCCGGTGATCTCCTGAAGCTGCTTCAGTGCCGAATCGTTGTCCCGGAAGAGCACGGTGTTCTCAATGCCATAGGTGCTGCGGACAAAGTCCAGACGCGACTGCACCATGTCCATCACCGTGACACGGGCTCCTGTCAGTCGAGTGAATTCGAGGGTTGCCAGACCGATTGGACCGGCACCAATAATCAGGGCGTGATCACCGGGGCCTGGATTGCCGCGTTCATTGGCATGGCAGCCGATGGCGAGTGTTTCGACGAGTGCCAGCTGTTCGTAATTGAGCTGTGCGGACGGATGCAGTTTTTCGGCGCGAATGAGGAACCGCTCGCAGAGTCCGCCGTCGATCATCACGCCGATGACATTCAGTGAGGTGCAGCAGTTGCCGTTGCCGCGGCGACACGCATAACAACTGCCGCAGTTCATGTATGGTTCCACACTGCAGCGATCACCCGGTTTCACGTGCGTGACACCCGCGCCCACATCAAGGACTTCAACGCCAAGTTCATGCCCGGGAATCCGCGGATAGCGAAAAAACGGGAACTTGCCCAGATAACCGCTCAGGTCCGTTCCGCAGACACCCATGCGGTGCGTGCGGACGAGTACCTGACCGGGACCGGGGGCTGCGGGTTCTGCAATGTCGATGACTTCAAAGCGGCGAGGCTCTTCAAGGCGAATGGCTTTCATCGCGGGGCTTCAGACTTTCTGCAGTTGAGTAATGCGGCCGGTGGCAACCCACTCCGCCACGTAAATGTCTCCGTTCGACGCGAAACAGGCGTCGTGAGGATGCACGAACTGGCCATCCTTCCACTGATCGGGCTTGCCACGCAGGTCCTTGACCTCATCCAGCCGCTCCACTGCGCGGCCCAGACGAGCCACAACCTGGTTCTTTTCGTCGAGCAGTGTGACGCAGGACCTGAGTTCCGGGACCAGCATCAGAGAACCGTGTGTGTCGATGTTCGCCGGCAGGCCGAAGCCCTCCAGTGTTTCCTGATACACACCATCCATCGAAAAAACCTGCAGCGTGTTGTGGGCACGGTCTGTTACCACAATCGAAGCCTGCCGACCCGGACGATTGTCCACCCACAACCCATGTGCCGTATTGAATTTTCCCTTGCCGTCCCCCGCACCGCCGAAATGCCCCTTCCAGTTGCCGTCACTGTCGAAACGGTGAATGCAGAATGTGCCGTAGCCGTCGGCCAGCAGGAAACCACCGTCATCGAGGAACGCAAAGTTCGTCGGCAGAAAGCCCCGGCGATTCCACGAGGGCTCGGTCGACGTGTCCTCACCCTCCGCGTAAACGCCGGATTCCATCGGAGCTTTTTTGTACCAGACGATTTCACCGGTGAGCGTCAGCTTGGCAAATGCCTTGACCTGCTGATACGCGGCCACATACAGAAACTCCTGTGACCCTTCCTGGCGAACTTCAATGCCATGCCCGCCACCCTGAAACTGCGAGCCAAAGGCCCGGATGAAACGTCCCTGCGGGTCAAAGACAAAAATCGAGGGATGATCCTTTTGCTCACGACGGCCTTCGTGAATGACATACAGGTTGCCCGCTTTGTCGAGCGCGACGTTGTGGGTCGTCTGCCAGGTGTACTTGTCCGGGAGCTGAGCGAAGGTGTGGTTGACGCGATACTGATAGTCCCCTTCACCAATCACCGTCTCGGCGGCTGTGCGGGAACGGGTGTGCACAGCAGGAGCTGAACGGGTGACGGCGGCTGCGGCCGCAAACGAGCCTGTGGCCAGAGCTGTGCGGACGAAACGGCGGCGGGATGGGGCGGTCATGAATGGCACTCCTGCAAATCAGGCGAATCGAAACGACTCGAGGACACCGGGGCCGCGTGGTGTAGCAGGACGCCGGCTGAATATCCAGGGAGCGACGGGTGAACCTCGTGCGGAGCCCCCTGCCGAAACCCGGCAAACAGCGAGGCTCGATTCAGTACGGAAATGATCCTGCACGGAATCACTGGTTCAAGTGCAGGTGCATGGCACCAACGTGGGGTTTGGCACCGACGTGGGGTTTGGCAGATTTCAGACTGCACAAGATGCCGCCTTCCTGGGAGTGAAACCGGAGGTGGCGAGGTAACGCAGGGGGCGGGCGGGAAGTATGACGCAGGATTCTGCATGAGCGACAGCTGAGCCGCGTTCGTGTGATCTTT
>CAZLOQ010000005.1:0-21293 GCA_964561125.1 uncultured Chitinophaga sp.
CTTGCTGCCGCAACGACTCTGGTCGGCACTTCCGGCTGCCAGTCTGTGCCCCGGCTTGAAAGCCCTGCCGGAGCGGTATTGAATGCTGCCGCTGCTCCGACACTGGCTGGTAATACCGCAACACCGCTGCTCACCGCTGTGCCGGATTTTGATCTGTCGTCCGAGACCGATGCGGCCGCCATCCAGGCTGCGTCTGCATTCACGCCATCGCAGCCATCTCCAAGCCCTGCTGTGGGTGCGGACAGCACAATGGACCAGGCAACAGCTTCTGCAGCGAAAGCAGAGAGCGCCGGCAGCACCTTACAGCCAACGGCTGCTGTCGCCGCCCGGCCCGAGAACAATGCTGTCGTCGGGAAGCCTGCCGCAGATCAGACCGCAGTGGTGCAGCCGGGTTCGACCGCCCCCGGTATCAGCAGTCCCCGATCCGACGCTACAGCCTCCGGAAGTGGTCCATCAAAAGCGGACACCGCTGCTGCGAGCCTTGCGGCTGCGGTGTCGGCGACATCGACTGCTCCCCCGCGAACAAATACCACAGCGCAACCAGTAACCGATGCGTCAACAGCCTCTGCACCATCTGCAAGTCCCGCATCAGCGACCAGCGCATCCGCTTTCTCCCTGCCCCCGACCTCAACGCCAGTCCCAGCGGCTGCTCAGATGGCCAGGGTGGATGACGCATCTGTTGTTGATGCCGGAATTGGCAGGATGGCGACGCGGAAGCCTGCTGTCGGTGGTGGTCAGACAAATGCCGCGGCGACTTCAAAACCCGCAGCTCCCACGTCCCTTCCGGCATATTCCGAAAGGCGTCCGGAAGCATTTGCATGGCGACGCACGGGAAAGTCGGCCGGTGGACGTGCTTTTGAAGTCTCGCTGACTGGTGAGAACGGATTCCGTACGCTGTTTATCGGCAGCGCCGTGGGGAGCGACCCGATATCCATGAAGCTGATGGAGAGACTTGCGCGGCACCTTCACGAAAACGGTTTAATCCTTGGGGGGTTTGAGGCCGCAGTGATTCACACGCTGAATCCGGATGGGACGGCCAGTGGTCGGCCTCTAAACGATCTGGGCCACTACGTAAACGGACGTTTTCCTCTTCAGCCTGGCCAGAAGCTGACGGAGTCGACACCGGAAGTGGACTTTCTGCTGGGCTGCATCCGCAGTTTCCGACCGCAGCGGATTGTGCACGTGCGGACGATTGAAGATTCCTCCGGTATAATTGCGAGTAACGAGCGCTGTGCAGAAACCGCGCAGCTGATTGCTGAGTCGCTGAAGTTCAGCCGGTTGTCATTTCCCGCCCAGAGCCGAAAAGGATCACTGGAGCATTGCCTGTCTTCACAGGCGGAACTGGATGTGATCACACTGGCGATTCCCCGTGGGGTAAAGGCTGATGGTGATCCATGGGCACTTTACGGCGATACGCTGCTCAACCTGTTGCAACCCCGGAACGATGGTGGCAGAGCAGCCAGTCGCAGGTCGCCACAGAGCGATGCCAAAACGCCCTGACGCCGGAGTTAAGCGAGCCTCGCTTGTCGATGGAGTCGGTGCCGGGAGTCCGGCATCCGGAAGCAGTTGTCGGCCGTGACGCGGAGAGGTTGAGCGGTGGTGGCTGAGCAACATTCTGAACGAGCCGCTTTGGAAGACCTGAATTCTTCTCTGCAGATTCATTGTAAACGCTGCTGATCATTCTGATTTCTGATGGTCAGAAATGCTGAACCGGCGTAATGTTTGACTTGTGCAGCAAAACGTCATGATCAGTAGTTGCGGAGTTGAATATACTGGTGCGAAAATCGCATGATGGTTGCCGGGCCAGGTGATTTGATTCGATTTCTCCACAACCGCCTCAGGATGCGCTGCCATGACATCTGCTCAGCCGGAATCAGCTCCGACAACGGTGGCTTACCCGGCAGTCTCCCTGCCGGACCAGACACACCAGCGGCTCCCGATTCATTTTACTGAACTGCGGAGGACATGGTTCTGGGCGTCTGTCGCAGCTGGTCTGGCAGGTGGTGTCTTCGGGGTCGCCGGAGCATTTTTTGACCTGAACGGCATGCTGGGTATCTTTGGAGGCTGGTCTTTGGCGGTGACAGCTATTGGCATGGTTCTGTACTTTTTTCTTGCGCTTTTCTTTGCCGCGCTCTTTGCCGGCTCATTTTTCATGGTCTCCCTCGTACTGCTTCTGCCCGGGTTGCTGCTGCTTTCCGGATTCAGTCGACTGTGGCCGGTCACGGCCATGGCCGAGCGCTGGCTGCTCATCCTGACGGCCGCGTTCTGCAGCGGGATTGCCGGTATCGCTGCGGCGGGCCTGTGGCTCCCGCTGAAGCCAGAGTTTCTTTTGGGAGGAGTGCCGGCGGCGGCAGGTGCCGGACTCATGGTGTTCCGGAAGGTTGTTCCGCGTGGCCTGAGCACAGCAGCGAAACCGGTTCCAGCCAGGGTGCAGACACACGGTCATTCCGTCTGGGAAGATCTCGACTAAATGCGTACCGCCCACATCATAACGCGTCTGATTCTCGGCGGCGCTCAGGAAAACACACTGTTCAACGTCGACGACCAGCACCATTTGTTTGGTGATGACGTCTGTCTGATCACCGGCCCAGGCGCCGGTCCCGAGGGCTCCCTGGAACACAGGGCGCGGCAGCGAGGATTGAATTTGCGGGTGCTCCCTGAGCTGGGCCGCAGCATTCGCCCATGGCAGGATCTGCGTGCGCTGCGGGCCATTCGCTGTGCCCTGAAGGAGTACGCCCCGCAGATCGTCCACACACACAGCTCGAAAGCCGGAATACTCGGACGCCTCGCAGCTCATCAGCTGGGAATTCCGGCCGTCCACACCATCCACGGCGCCGCATTTCATTACGGCCAGCACCCGCTGGCATTTCAGCTTTATCGGTTTGCGGAACGAATGGCGGCCCGCTGGTGCGATCACTTCATCTCCGTCTGTGACGCGATGACGACACAATACGTGGCCGCCGGAATTGCCGATCGCGAGCGTTTCACGACGATTTACAGCGGGATGGATGTCGATCGTTTCCTCGTGCCCCGGCAAGCCTCCGCTGAGATTCGCCGGCAGCTCGATCTGCAACCAGACGACCTCGTGTTTGGAAAGGTGGCGCGTCTGTTTCATCTGAAAGGCCACAATCACCTCATTGAAGCGGCACCCGCTGTCGCCGCAGCACTGCCGAACGCCCGCTTTCTGCTGGTCGGTGACGGACTGCTGCGGGATCACTATCAGAAACGCATTGAGGAGCTTGGGCTGACCTCGCACTTTCGCTTCACCGGTCTTGTACCTCCGGACGAAGTTCCCGACTACCTGCATGTCATGGATGTTGTGGTGCACACGAGTGACTGGGAAGGTTTGCCACGAGTTCTTCCGCAGGCGCTGCTGGCCGGAAAACCTGTGATCGCCTTCAACATCGACGGAGCGCCCGAGGTATGTATTCCTGATGTCACAGGACTGCTTGCCGAACACGGCAACGCAGCCCAACTGACGGCCGCGATGCTGAAACTGGGGACTGATCCGACGCTTCGCGAACGGCTGGGTGCTGCAGGGCGAGCGCGCTGCAGTGAAATCTTTCGCCACGAATTCATGACTCGCCGGATCCGTGAGATCTATGCCGACGTGCTGGCCAAACGAAGTCATGGGTGAGCCGGCATGCATTTCTGCTCGATACGTTGTTCATAAAGGAGCCAGCATGTCAGTGTCCAGTGGCAGACAGGAGATCGACGAGTGGATTCAGCGGTTCCCTCCGGACACTCAGAAACTGCTCCGCCAGATCCGTGCCGCCGTGACGCAGGCTGTGCCCGAGGCTGAAGAAGTGATCCGCTATGGAATTCCGACTCTGCGGCTGAAGAAGAACCTGCTGCATTATGCAGCCTTTGAACACCACATCGGTCTCTACCCAACGCCAGGTGCCCTGCAGCATTTCGCTGAGCAGCTGAAGGGGTACAAGCAGGGCAAAGGTTCAGTGCAGTTTCCGCTGGATGAGCCACTGCCGCTGACGCTGATTCATGAGATCGCAAAGTTCCGCGCTGCGGAGGAAACTGCACCTGCCGGGAAGAAAACAACCAGACGTGCGGCGAAGAAAGGGGCCGGAAAATAGATCCGGCAGCCGGGAGACCTGCCAGCCTCTGTCTGAATTTCTCTGCGACCGTCTTCAGCAGACAGCGCTGAAAAGGTGTGCGAACATCAGCGTCCGATTTCCCCGGATGGATTATTCCTTCTTCAACAGCCAGGCGCTCAGATCGCGGAGCTGTTCTGCAGTGAGCACTTCGGCAAAATTCGCTGGCATCGGGGAGGCTGATGACTGGGTCCGTTCCTCGATGTCGGCCGCAGCCAGAATTGTTTCTTTCGCCTGAACATCAGTGAGGCTGATCTGGCCGTCAGGCAGATCCTTCGCCAGTCCGCTGTAGGCCCTGCCGTCTTTGGTGACCAGCGTTGTTGTCCGAAAGGCTGCGTCAACATTACGGCTGGGGGCGAGTACATCTTCGAGCAGCCTCTGCAGGCCTCGTCCGGCGACCCCGTCGAGATTCGGGCCGACCTGTTTGCCTTCACCCCGCATTTGATGGCAGACCTGGCAGTTTTTCTGGAACATCAGGCGTCCATTATCTGCATTTCCGGATGCCAGCTGAACGGTTGCGAGCCGTTCGGCAATCAGCCTGTCGGTTTCTGCGGATTCATCCGGGAGTTGTTTCAGGAGTGCGGTGAGGCGTTTTTTGACAGGTTCGGCAGCGATTGCCAGCAGTCGCTGTTGGATGGAGGGTCGCAGCAGCAACCTTGCGGAAGCTTTGCCGTTTTCCATGAGTTGGGCGAGCAGTTCAGCGCCGGTGGCGTCGGTTGCGAGCTGTTCAGCGAGCAACGCCTGTTCGGTAGCGATGGCGGACCGAAAGGCCTGTTCAAGCACCATGGCCGGGGCTGCCTCACCGGAGCCCAGGAAGACATTCACGACATCTTCTGAAAGGCCAGCGGGCGTTGCAGGAAAGCCTGGGATGAGTGCTAAAGCGGCAAGGCGGGAATCACCACGGAGTGAGGCGAGTGCCGCAGCAATCGGGGCTGCAGCAGCGGGAGTTCTGACATTGGCACGCAGCAGCTGGAGCAGGGCCTGGTCCAGTTCCTGCAGGCGAAATTTGGTGGTCAGCTGCAGGGCGAGTTGCCGCTTATCGGAGTGGTCGGACGGATTCAGACGTTCGTCACTGAAACGCCCCGCCGCAAGCCAGGCGTAGGCAGATTCTGAATTGCCGTCGACCATTTCAAGCTGTACCGGCTGTCCGACCAGTTCCTGCAGATCCCACGTGACCTGCTGAGCGGTGTCGTTTCGGGGTGGTGGAGAAGACCTGATGACGTTTTTTGTCCGGGCGTGAAGCAGCCTGACAAAACTTGACTGCCGCAGCGGCTGATCGGGGAACCCGTCGTGGCCTGCGATGAAAAAAGTGAGCGTTGCGGGTGCTGAGAAGGCGGCTGATTTCCAGATGCCCGTCCGTTTTTCTCCGGCTTCAAAGCTGCTGTAAAGAACTGCACCGGTCTGGCCGTCAGCACAGCGACGGGACTGAGTGGTGCCCCAGCAGTTACCGGGATCGGGGGCTGTGGGATGCGGGAGGTATTCCCAAAGGAGTGCGGCAGGCGTCTGCCGCGCGGACAGATCATCAGGAGTGCTCATTCCCAGAAGATTGACGGTGAGTTCCAGTGCCCAGCGGCGGACGGCGGGCGGTGTGTTTTCGCCACGGCGACTGAAGCCATCAGCCATCGCAGCGAGCAGTTGTCCCTGGTCGAGAAGACGGCCGGAGTAGCTGCTGCGGATGGTTTGCACGACCGTCTCTGCGGCATTAGGAGAAATGTGTGCGGCGGCGAACTGGAGCGCCTCAGGGAGCCGTTGTGGCTGGAGTTGGGCGATCACATCAAGGTGCTCGGCGACAAACTCGGCCGCAGGAGCTGTGCGGACGGCCAGACACAGATCAGCGACAGCTGTGATGTCGCTGCGGTTCTGCAGGGAACGTCCGAAGCGAGGGAGCCAATCGTCGTGCAGCAGATGGTCGCGCAGTGCCATCCGAATGGCGTGTCGAAGATGCACGTCACCGAGCTCGGTGGTTTGGAGCAGGCGCAGGAGTGGTGTGAGCAGTTCGCCGGAGGTGTGCCGGGATGCAGCGGCTGCGGCAGCGCGACGAACAAGTGCTGAGTCATCGTTGAAGGCGTGCAGGAGCAGACGGGTGGCGAGGCCATCCGGAAGGTCGTCTGCCGGCCACTCCCGCAGAACTCTCTGCACGTGGATACGTACCTGTTCATCGGGATCGGCAGCCAGAACTTCCAGCTCAGTTGCGGGGAGGGCACGAGTGCTGGCCAGCAGCCTCAGAGCCGAGGTGCGAACGGAGGTGGCTGGGTTTTTGAGCTGTTGCAGGGCGAATTCCGTGGAGCCCGGGGATGCGGTTTCGAGAAGTCTCTGGAAGGCCAGCCGGGCTGCAGGGGCAGGACCTCTGGAAATGACGGCGAAAAGATCAGCAGTGGAGAGGCTGGAGAGATCAGGACCATATCCGCCCGATCCGCCCGATCCGGTCGAGCGGGACGTGTCGGCCGCCTGCCAGGACACTCGCCAGATCCGTCCGCGGTGGCGATCCCGACCGGGATGTTTCAGGTCCACTTCATAGTGGCCGATGATCCGATTGTAAAAGTCCGCGATATACAGTGCCCCATCGGGGCCGGCGACGATGTCCACGGGACGAAACCAGGGGTCGGAACTTACAAGGAAGTCCGGCTGCTCGGTTGCCTTCACGCTGGAGCCTCGCCTCTGCAGCTGGTTGCGGTTAACGCGGGACGTCATCACATTGCCGTCAAAAGTGCTGTTCTGGTATTCTGCAGGGAACCGCGTATGTTCGCCGAGCGCGAGGGCGGCGATGGCCGTCGAACCGTGCAGGTGCTCCATCACATTCGGCACATATCCCAGCCCGTCATGCAGTCTGCCAAAACTGTCGTAGCAGCCTCCGGGGAGCAGGAGTGTAACGGGTTTGGTGTGGCAGTCGGCCGTGTAGAAATCGCCCAGCCGGTCAACTGCCATGCCGAAGGGGTTGACCTGCCCCTGTGTGTAGAGCTCGATGCGGGAACCGTCCGGGCGAAAACGAAAAGTGTTTCCGGAGGTGAGCACGACCTTGTGACCATCTTTGCCGGCCACTTCGGAGCGATTATTAAAGCCATGGCAGGCGTAGATCCAGCCATCGTCCCCCAGTCGAAAGGCGTTGCACATCCCGTGGGTGTCCCGAGTGGTATCGAAGGGGCCGTACAGGAGCTGTCGGGCGTCACAGCGATTGTCGCCGTCGGTGTCTCTGAGGAACCAGATGTTGGGGATGCTGAAACAGATCACTCCGTCCTGCCATGGAATCAGGCCGATGGGGATGTTGAGTCCGTCGGCGAACACAGTGGAACGGTCGGCAGTCGCGTCCCCGTTGGTGTCTTCAAGGATGCGGATGGTGTCTTTTGCAGGGGAGCCGACCGGGGCCGCGAAGGGGTATTCTTCGGACGAGCTGACCCAGAGCCTTCCGCGGGCGTCGAAGGCGATGTTCATGGGTTTGGCGAGCTGTGGTTCGGCGGCTGCGAGCTGGATCCGGAAGCCGGGAGGGAGCGTGAAGGATTGGAGCTGTTCTGTGGCGGAAACGGGGTCGGTGGTGCGGACACCAAGGGCGAATTCGTCGGCGGGTGGCTGAGCCGTCGCGATGGAAAAGGTTACGACCGGGAGGCCGAGTGCGAGCAGAAGGAGCGATCGCAGGAGTTTTGCGGGGAACATCTCAGAGGTCCATGCTGGGTTGGAACTGTGAAGAGTCAGGGAAGGGCAAATGCGGAGAATGTCAGGGTTTCATAGCTGCTGCTGTCACCGGTTTCGTAGATCACGCCCAGTCGTCCGTCACGCAGTGATGTCAGGCAGGAATAGGCTGCAGGACGGCTGTCAATGAGCAGACCATCGCTCCATGTCTGACCTCCATCGCTGCTGGTGCGAACCGTGAGTGCCACCCGATCCTGGGGCGAATTGGGGTTGCAGAACACGAGTTTTCCGTCTGTCAGACTGAGCAGGCTGCCCATGCAGGTGGGATCGGGAACAGTAGACCAGTGCTTTGTCCACGTGCCGATGCTGCGGTCGGCATTCCATTCATACCTTGCCCAGGCACGCAGGCCACTGTGAGATTCGTCGCGCATGCTGAGGAGCAGACTGCCGTCGGGGAGTTCGGCAATCTGTGATTCGCTGGTGGGAGGCTGGTCGGGAATTGCCGGGGCTGAGACGCTCCAGGTCACGCCGGCGTCGCGGCTGATGATGAAACAGGCGTGCGGAGTCCCGTCAGTGTCACGGTACTGCGCGGTAAAAACGAGCGCTCCGTCGCGAAGCTGAATGCCTCGGCCCGGGCCGTTGAAAAACAACCGCCATTGCGGGCTGCGTCCCTGAACAGCAGACGTAATGTTGATCGGGGCCGACCACGTCAGACCGTCGTCGTCGCTGGTGGTGATCACGAGCTGACCGGTTTCTTCGGGACTCAGGCCAGGGCCGGATTCCTTCCAGGCGCGGCGACCATGGGACCAGAGTGCGGCGACAAAGAGCTTCCCGGTTCGCAGATCCGCCAGAATGGCCGGATCTCCGACACCGTTGCCCGCAGCATCCGCTTCGGCCTGATCAAAGTCCAGAATGACCTGCATCGGACTCCATGTGCGGCCGTCGTCTGTGCTGCGCATCAGTCCCACATCAATGTTACCAGGCAGATCTGCCGAATCAGAATGACGCAGGTCGAAGACGGCAAGCAGAGTTCCGCGAGCGGATGTGGTCAGGCCGGGAATGCGATAACTGTGAACATTGTCGTCGCCCTGGCGACGGAGGACAACGCGATCGATGGTGGCCGGGGCAGCGGCAACGGAACATGCACCCGGCTGTTGCGCAGCAGCTGACGGGTGAGCCGTCACGGCAAGGCAGCCAAGGATCAGGATGCAGACGCTGCGAATCACAAAGAACCCTCTGAAGAGGCTGGTAAGGGGTGGTATCGGGTGATTACCTGGAAGAAGTATAGCTGGCGGGAAGGGCAGGGGACAGTCCACGAGAGCTGAAGCAGGACGGCATTGACTTTTCTGCTGTGGGAATTGAGCAGACGGGAAGCCTGCTTCAGGGCGAAGGTGGCTTAGCCGTCAAAAAATCGTTCAGAACTGTCCTGCCGGAGTTTTGCTGTGCCGACTGACTGCAGGTTATGCCTGGCGCGGAGCAGTCGCACCTCAACCTGACGGACCTGGCCTGCTTCGGAATGACTTGTGACGTGCAGTCGCAGGTCTGCGAAGGAGGGTTGTCGAAGAGCCTGAGCCGGACGCAGGAGCATCAGGACGACTCCGCTGGATTCCACCGCCAGCTGCAGACGACGCACCACAGCCGACGTGCAGCGATGGAGCCATGCGAGGACAACTTTAACACCGCGGCAGCGCGCTGTCTGTTCGAGCGCCCAGAGAGCCTGGCTGTGCTCTGAGAGTCCGGCCGCAGACTTTGGCAGACGCAGTGGCGAAGATCCGATGGCCTCCGGGGGAATTCGTACGAGCAGCAGTCGGGAAAGAGGAATCCCCTGAACCGGGACGGCGTTCGGAAAGAATTCCCGGTGTTCGTCAATCACCGCCAGGCAACCGGAATGTCGGAGCAGCGGAGCGGCGGAACGCAGGGCCAGCGAGGCGGCTGACTGCCCGGGAAACTCGCTGATCCACTCAATCACGGACCCCGCCGGAATGCCACCCCCCGGGAGCAGCCGGTCGAACGCCGACAGGCCCGTGGGTGTGACGATGGGATTGTCGGAAGAACAGAAACGAGCCCCGCGAAGCTGTTGCCTGAGTTGTGCGAGCGTTTCACGGCGGAGAGACGGAGCGGACATGGGAAACAGTCCTGAACCAAACTTTTCCCCTCTGCTGAAGACTTCGGCTGTTTTTGCCGAAGCATTGCAGAGACAGGAAATGGATACAGACGGTTTCCCTACCGGTGTGGGCAGCGCAACAGAAATCGCGGCTGCCCTGACACTGGGAATATACACCTGGAACCTGACCAGGAATCCGCCTCTGTCGTTCATCGACCAGCGGATGCCTGGACGTTACGCAGACCAGGCCGGGATGTCAATCGCGAATTCACGCGGAAGGCCCATCCACAGCTCTCACTGCCACTCGAGGACCATCAGCAGCGCGCGGTGATCCGATGCTGTGGCTTCGTCCAGGACCCGGGCTTCCGTGAGCCTCCAGCGATTCAGCGGGCGGGTCAGAATAAAGTCGATCTGTCGCTCGGGCCTCGTCACCGGAATAGTCGGCAGCGGAGTCGACTGAAGCCATTCCCAGTCCTTCAGGAACAGCTGGAGAACCGGTGATTCGGGGATGTCGTTGAGATCTCCCGCCAGCAGCGCCGGCACGCCCTGCCGCGTGGCGATCAGATCACGAATGGTTCCAGCCCCCAGACGCCGTTCGGAATCCGCAGTGCGATGGTCGAGGTGTGTGCACAGCACAAGACAGGGCTGCGGCAAACGCGGGATCTCCAGTTCCACCACGAGCACTCCGCGCGGCTCGCCGTTGTCCAGGATCGGCAGTCGTCGGTTGAAGCTTGAACGCACGGGGAATCTTGAGAGTACCGCGTTCCCGTAGCCACCTCCCTGAAAATCCAGGTTTTTGCCGAAGACAGATGAAAGTCCGCAGAGTCGCCCAAGCTCGCGAGGCTGGTCCACCTGCCCCGTACGCCCCGTCATGTATTCAATCTCCTGCAGCGCCACCACATCTGCCTGTGATTCTCGGATGCAGGCCGCAATTCGATTCAGATCCAGCTTCCCGTCCACGCCCTCGCCATGGTGCAGATTCCACGTGAGCACTCGCAGAACCGCTGGCTCCTGAGCGACCGTGGGGCAGGGCAGGAAAGCACAAATGAACGACAGCAGACTGAAACCCAAAGCACGAAATGAAAAGCTGTTCAACGAAGAACTCCTGATCATGCTGCACACACAGACGAATGCCCACGTGTCCGACTGCGGGCTGGAATTTCGGAAAGCATATCAGACCTCGTGTCAGGACGAAGCCGCGAAGGAAGTCGGATCCCCGCCCCGGGCATAGAGCCGGTTCGCCGCTGCTCGTCCTCAACACAACTGTAAGGCGGTCGCGCGGAGCGGTGTGCGGCGGCCCGGCAGGAGCCGCTCCGGATTTTCAGATTCCCGGAGCCATACGATACCTGTCGGAGGACGGAATCGCGCTTGATGACTCATCGTTAAAATACGATAATAGGGAAGGTTTACTCCGACCGTTTCTCTGCTCCTGCCGGTCTGCTCCCGCCATGAAACGTCAGTCTCGCAGTTCAAAATCCTCATCCAGGCCGGCGTGCGGCAGCCGCCAGGAACAGCTCCCGATGCCGACGCTGGAATGGGCCGATGAATTCGCGCGGCTGGCGCGGGCACTGGCGCATCCCGCCCGAGTGCGGATTGTCAGACTGCTGGTTAACAGAAATTCCTGCGTTTGCGGTGAAATTGTCGCGCATTTGCCGCTGGCACAGTCAACCGTCTCTCAACACCTGAAGGTGCTCCGCAAAGCTGGAATCATCGACGGAGAAACAGACGGTCCACGAATCTGTTACTGGATTAATCACGCAGTTCTCGGAAGACTCAGGGACCTGCTCATGAAACTCGGATCCTGCTCATGAAGAATCCGCAAAGATCTTTCATCGTCAATTGACGATCAGTTTGGAAGCGAGGAAGATCTCGAAGACTCGCAGTCACTTGTTTAACAGGGCGTTGTCCTGTGCGACGGGCGTCAGCCCAATGCCACCTGCTTTCAGCGGAACGGCGCAAGCCGTCCGGGGATGGATGCTGAGATTTCCTGTCGTTACCGGACGGCTCGCGCCGTACGGCTTCTATTTCCAGCCGAAAGCAGGTGGCAGTGGGCGTCAGCCCTCCGGATGCGGCACTCAGAGCCCCCCGGAAGTTTTCAGGAATGCAACCATGACTTCTCAGCGCTATTCGCTGTCAGTGCCGCTCGCCGAACTCTGCGGGACGTTCGTGCTGGTTTTTGCCGGCACGGGCGCGATCGTTGTCAACAGCATTTCGGGCGGGGCGGTCACTCATCCGGGCATCGCCCTGACATTCGGTCTCGTGGTGCTGGCGATGATTCACACCTTCGGCCCGATTTCAGGTGCTCATCTGAACCCCGCGGTCACACTGGGACTGGTCGCTGCCGATCGATTTCCGCTCAGATCAGCCCCTGCATACGTCATCAGTCAGCTGGCTGGCGCCCTTCTTGCAAGCGGGGTCCTGAAGGCACTGTTTCCCGACCATGCGACACTTGGGGCCACCAGTCCGGCCGGCACATCGCTGCAGTCATTCGCGTTCGAGCTGCTGCTGACGCTGATTCTGATGCTGGTGGTGCTGCGGCTGTCTGAAGATTCTGCCAGCGGTGCTCAGGCCGGCCTTGTGATTGGCTCCGTGATCGCTCTTGAAGCCATGTTTGCAGGGCCTGTCTGCGGCGCTTCGATGAACCCCGCAAGATCACTCGGGCCTGCACTGGTGTCCCTGAATCTGCAGCACCTGTGGATTTATCTGACAGCTCCCGTTCTCGGCGCCCTGCTCGCAGTGCCGCTCAGCCGGATTTTTCGGAAATCATCGGCCGATCAGGGAAACGCTGAAGACGGCTGACCGCGTGATTGATGCGGCTGATCCGGTTCCAGCGCAAAGGTGGTCGGTATTCAATGGACTTCACAGGAATTCAAGGTATGGCAATCGAATGCATCACTCCGGAACTGACCGCATATGTAGAAACCGCAGATGCGGAACGGTCTCTGATTCCCCTGGAACGCCAGCGGGAACTGGAGCTGGTGGCTGACTGGATCGCAGGGCGTCTGGCAAACAATCAGCCTGCGCGGCTTGTGTTCATCTGCACCCACAATTCCCGTCGCAGCCATTTCTCGCAGATCTGGGCTGCTGTTGCGGCGTGGTATTACAGTCTTGATTACGTGCAGACATTTTCGGGAGGTACAGAAGTCACTGCGATGAATCCACGTGTTGCGGATTCACTGCGACGCAGCGGGATGGTGGTGGAGACAGAGAATTCAGCGGACTCCAATCCCCGGTTTCACGTCCGTTTTTCGGCAGGACAACCGCCACTGATCTGCTTTTCGAAGCTCTACAGTGAGTCGCCCAATCCTGAGCAGGATTACTGTGCGGTGATGACCTGCAGCCATGCGGACGAGGCGTGTCCGGTGGTTGCCGGCTGCAGCCTGCGCGCCCCCGTGCGTTATGAAGATCCCAAAATTTCTGACGGAACCGCCGGGGAAGCTGAGACTTATGACATGCGGTCGCGACAAATCTGCCGGGAAATGCTGGACATGATGCGGCGGGTTCGGGAAAAGTTGTGAGTTCTGTGTCGATGGCCGCCCTGACAACAGCAGACAACTCACAGCAAATCTCTTCTCACAGCAAATCAATCGACACCGGTGCATGGTCGCTCACTTCAAGCGCCGCTTCCCGGCAGATGGAAGCTGCCTGGAATCGCGGCCGGGCTGCTGCGTTGCAGAAGAGGTAGTCAATTCTCCAGCCACGGTCCAGTTCCCGGGCTCGGCCACGGTTTGACCACCAGGAATAAGGGCCATGTACATCCCCGTGATATTCGCGGATCAGGTCATGCCAGCCGGCTTTGAGCAGTTGGCCCAGCCATGCACGCTCGTGCGGCAGAAACCCCGAAGTTGACTCGTTCGACTTTGCGTGAAAAATGTCCCGCTCAGTGTGCGCTACGTTGATATCGCCTCCAAAAACGAGCGGTTCTCCGTGACGGCGAAGATCGAGCCAGCGGCGAAACATTGCCAGCCAGCGGTCTTTGACGGCCTGGCGATCGGGGCCTGAGGATCCCGAAGGAAGATACACACAGGCTACCCGCAGGCCGCCAGTAGTGACTTCAATCAGGCGCCCCTCGCGATCATCGTGTCTCGCTGCGACCTTCAGCGAATGCACATCAATCGGAAACCGTGACCAGATGGCCGTGCCGGAATAGCCAGGTCGCTCAGCCGGATTCCAGACCACATTCCAGCCGGACGGCTCGCGGATTTCCGGCGGCAGCTGCTCCGGGAGAGCGCGAACTTCCTGCAGCAGCAGCACAGAGGGATTGACGACTCTCAGATGGTCCAGAAATCCCTTTCGCAGGGCCGCTCGCAGCCCGTTGACGTTCCACGTCGTGATCCTCATCCCATCACTCCCCATGCTCCGCCTGACTGACTTACCGAAGGCCCTGCGGAACTGTCAAATTCGGCAACCTGGCGAAAATGCGAATTTCGATCAGTTTTCATCAGATTTTGCTTGAAAACCCCTGCGGTCTTCCCGAAACTAACTGGTTAGTTTCCAAAAATCTACAAGATCGCTGTATATTCTCGCAGGATCTCTTCAGGCGTCGGTTGTCCGGTCGTCTGGTTGTTGCTGGTATTCGTGCGAACTGGATCATCTTCCTATGAAAATCTTCACTGGTGCCTTCGGTGTGTCTACGGGATTAGTCGCCTTGCTGGGTTTGGGCGTCGCCGTCCAGCAGACGTACGCGGACGACGCGGCGGGGTCAGCGGTTCCGGCCGCAGCGAAAGCTGAAGCGGCCAACTCAACTGCCCTGCCACGACCAGTAAACAAGTCGCAGGATGAACAGCGATTCCGCGGTCTCGCTCCCGAAGAACTGAATCAAACTCGATCCCACGACGTCGTGCTGGACGCCAACGGCGGTTTCACAGGGCGACTTCTGATCGTCAGCACAGACGGCCTGAAGCCTGCCGGCAACATGCAGGTAAGACTGCTCAGCCGGGGTCAAAAGCTGGCCGAAACTTCTACCGCCGAAGACGGAACGTTTTCAGCAACTGGGCTCAAGCCAGGCCAGGTAGTGGCCATTTTCGCCAGCGGTGCAGAAGGCTTCATTGTCTACGGAATCCGCACTGTCGGACAGGTCGATCGCGATGCAGTGAACCCCGAAGTTGACGTGGAATCGGCAATCGTCGACCTCCCGAACGTGGCTGTTGCCACAGAACTCCTGGGCACGTCAGTCGGCATTCGCGATCTGCGATTTTCCGGCACCGTTCGTGAGAGCGACAATCGATTCCCGTTCGCAAAGGGTACCCCATCCACCGCTCTCGCCTACGACAGCGTCCAGATCGCTGCCGATGGCAAAGTTTATGGACAGATCAACCTGCTTGATGACCGCACAGGTCGCGTCCGCGAAGTGCTCAGCATGCGAGTCTTCTTCCTTCGCGACGGCAAAGTTGCGGCAACTGGACGCGTTTCCCCTAAGGGCGAGTTTGCAATTCCGGGACTCGAACCCGGGATTCACAGCGTAATTGGTGCTGGTCGCGACGGAATCTTTGCCATCGGTATCGAAGTGCTTCCGTTCAAAGCAGCCGGCAAGCGTGAAGATGCAGTGCCCGTATCCATGCTGGTCAGCATGGAAGTCGCTGTCGCTCCAGTCACGCCACAAAACATCAATGCAGGAAACTTCTCCAGCTTCTTCGGACAGGCTCCCGGTGTCACTCCCGGCGTCCCGGGAGCCCCCGGTACGGCACCCGGCGGCGGTGCTGCAGCAGCACCAGGTGCTGGTGGCCCAACCGGTGCTGGCACCGCGGGTGGCGGAGCAGGTGGAGCGGGTGGTGGTGGTCTCGGTGGTGCTCTTGCCGGAGGCGCCGTGGGTGCTCTGGCTGGTGCAGTTCTTGGCAGCGATGATGAGTCTTCTCCGGAAACTCCGGCCCCGTAAATTGAATGACTTTGTTTTCAAAGTTCAACTTCCCGCTGAAACACCGCCGCGACTCATCCTCGGCGGTGTTTTCTTTTTTATCCGGCGACACTGTTTTCTGTGACCCCCCGTCCGATGCTCCATTCTCTGCCACCCTGTGACCTCATCGTCGAATCCTCCCCAACCAGTGGCGAATTCAATATGGCGATGGATGCCGCTCTACTGTCACTGGCCATCCGGCGTCCTGAACCTCGATCGATTGTCCGCATCTACCACTGGAACACCCCCACAGTGACGCTCGGTTATTTTCAGGCGTCATCTGGCAGGCAACCACAGGAAAACCCTTTTCCAGGGCTCCCCGTGGTCCGGCGACTGTCCGGTGGCGGAGCGATTCTGCATCATCACGAATGGACCTATTCCTGCATTCTGCCTCCCTGCCACCCGGCGCGGCATAACCCGTCAGAACTCTACCGGACTGTGCATCTGGCGCTGATTGACCTGCTGATCGGCTGCAAAGTCCCCTGCAGACTCCGCGGTGACTCCCTTCCCACCACGGCAGCTGCTCCCTCCGACAATCCGGAACACTTTCTGTGTTTTCTCAGAGGCAACGCCAACGATATTGTCCATCAGAGTGGTCATAAGATCGTCGGCAGCGCTCAGCGGCGCCGGCTTGGCGCCATCCTTCAACACGGCAGCGTTCTGCTGCAGGCGTCCGATCACACCCCAAACCTGCCTGGTCTGCAGGATCTCAGTCCCCGATTTGACGCCGCGCGGTTTCTGGCCGAACTTCCGGAAACGATGGCCGGTGCTGTCTCCAGCCAGTGGCAGCGTCGTACATGGACAGCAGAGGAAGTTGAGCTGGCTGCTCAAATAAGGCATCAGGAGGCGGCGAAATCGGCTTCAGGTGAGTAACTCATCAACCACTCTTGATTCTTCCACGCCTGTCAGTCGCGTGTCCAGTCCTTGGTACTTCCATGTAAACCGTGAATGGTCAATTCCCATCTGGTGCAGCAGCGTAGCATGCACGTCGTGTACGGAAACGCGATTCTCGATCGCTCGATATCCAAATTCGTCCGTCGCCCCAAAGCTCAGTCCCGGCTTGAATCCACCGCCGGCAAACCACATGGTGAAGCCTGCCAGGTGATGATCCCGACCATCTCCCTGAGCCATCGGAGTGCGGCCGAATTCCGACCCGAAGACGACAATGGTGTCATCCAGCATGCCCCGCTGTTTCAGGTCAGTGATCAAGGCTGCGGCGCCCTGGTCAACCTCCCGCGCCGTACCTTCAGAGTGGGCCTTGACGGCACCATGGTGGTCCCAGTCGCGGTGGTACAGCTGGATAAATCGAACACCTCGCTCAGCGAGTCGCCGTGCCAGCAGACAGTTGGACGCGAAGGATCCATCGCCTCCCTGTGTACCATACATCTCCAGCACATGTTTTGGCTCGCTGCTCACATCCATCAACTCCGGAACGCTCGACTGCATGCGAAAAGCGAGTTCGTACTGTGCGATTCTGGTGGCAATTTCAGGGTCGTCAAGTCGAGCATTTCCGAGGCGATTGAGTTGCTGCACGGCGGTGACAACGTCTCTCTGCCGTGCTGTGGTCACGCCCTTTGGATTACCCACATACAGGACGGGGTCGCCGGTCGCCCTGAACTCGACACCCTGAAACTGGCCAGGCAGGAATCCGGAATGCCACTGCCTGGCGGCGATGGGCTGTCGCTGACCATAACGACCAGTGCTCACCATGACCACAAACCCCGGCAAACTGCTGGTCTCTGCGCCCAGTCCGTAGAGCAGCCACGAGCCCATGGCGGGGCGGCCTGTTGTCATCGTGCCGGTGTTCATGAAGGTATGAGCCGGATCGTGATTGATCGCATCCGTATACAGAGATCTGACGATGCACATTTCATCCGCACAGGCGGCTCCCAGGCGGGGCCAGATATTTGCGAACGAGTGACCGGACTGGCCCCACTGGCGGAACGGGTGCTGCGGTGCGAAGCAGGTGAGTCGCTGCCCCTGAAGCTGAGCGATCTGCTGGCCCTGCGTCACCGATGCGGGCATTGGCTGGCCATGGAGTTCCGCGAGCTTCGGCTTGTTGTCCCATGTATCGATGTGCGTCATCCCACCGGCCATATAGAGCCAGATAATTCGCTTGGCGCGCGGAACGTGGTGCAACGGCCGAAGCACTCCTGGCCAGCGTGGGACAGGCGCATCCGCATCGCCGGCCGCGGCGTTTCCCATGAGCGACTGCAGAGCCATCGCCCCAACTCCAACGCCGCCGGTCCCGAGGAACGAACGACGGGCCACATTGACAGGCAGTGAAAACATTGGTCACTCCGGAAAAAGTCAGTTACGCGTAATTACTTCATGCAGATTCAGCAGAACTCTTGCCACACTTGTCCATGCAGCCAGTTCGGACCGGGACACATCATCGGCGGCCGGACGGCTGCCGACCTTCAGCAGCGCATCAGCTGCTTCCGCGTCCGCCTCGTATTGTGTCCGGTGAGCTGCCAGCAGCTGCAGGAGCACGTCCTGCTCGTCAGCAGTTGCCGCTCGGGACAATGCCCGCTCAAAAGCGTAATTCACACGGGATGAGTCTTCGTTACCGCCCTGCAGAAGAATTCTTTCAGCAAAGCCCCTGGCCGCTTCGACATAAGATGGGTCGTTGAGCAGCACGAGCGACTGCAGGGGAGTATTGGAGCGATTACGGTCGGCCGTGCATTCTTCACGGCTGGGAGCGTCAAATGCGAGCAGACTGGGGTGCAGATACTGACGTTGCCAGTGCGTGTACAGGCCGCGACGATACAGTTCGTCCCCGCTGCCATTCTGCCATTCTCTGGCTGGAAAGTTCAGGTAGGCCCAGTAGCCTGCAGGCTGGTACGGTCGAACGCTTCGCCCGCCGATTCTGCGGACCAGCAATCCACTGACCGCGAGTGCGTTGTCTCGAACAAATTCAGCGTCGAGCCGGAATCTTCCCTGGCGGGCCAGCCAGCGATTCTCGGGGTCACGCTCCCGCAGGGCGGCATCCGCCAGCGACGACTGTCGGTAAGCTCGTGTCAGCAGAAGGCAGCGAATCAGGTGTTTGAAGTCCCAGCCCGACCGCTGGAATTCGGTCGCCAGATCATCGAGGAGTTCCGGGTGGCTGGGCCATTCACCCTGGGCACCGAGGTCGTCCAGTCGCCGTGATAAACCTGCGCCAAAAAAGAGTTTCCAAAGACGGTTCACCGTCACGCGCGCCGTCAGTGGGTTCTGACCGGAAACAATCCACTCCGCCAGATCCAGACGCGTCAGCCGCCGGTCTGCCGGGGGTTCTGCAGCGAGTATCGCAGGGACAGCCGGAGTCACCTGCTCGCCACTGTCATCCATCCAGTTTCCACGCGGGAGTATCCGCACCATCCGCGGCTCGACGGCTTCCGTCACCAGCGTGGTTGGCAGTGCAGCTTCCAGGGTCGCTCGACGCGATTCGAGTTCCTTCAGATGCTGCCTGGCCGCTTCGAGAGCCGGCGTGATTCCGCGGTGCCATTCTGCGAGCCGGCTCTGTTGCCCGGCACTCCGTTCGGGAGCCGAAACAGCGAGAATTGCAGCAATCTCTGCGGGGGGCAGTGCGGAGCCGGCAACGGGTCTTTTTGCCGTAGATGCTGACAACCTGAAACAACCGAGGTTGTGTCCCGGATTATCGTGATTCTGGTCCAGCGTGATCACCAGTTGAGCACCTTCAGGAATTGTCAGGTCCAGAGCAGTTTCGAAGACGGCGAATTGCGGCTGCGTTGCCTGTTCCATCACGGCCCAGCCCCATTTCGCCCCCTTTGCATCCTCGTCGATGGCTGCGGCCGCCGTCCATTTGCCATAGGGATTGCCATTCGCCGCACCGGTTTGCTCATAACTGGCCACAGCGCTCTGCAGCCTGACCGGCCGCAGGGAATCCTTTTCACGAATCTCGACACGAATTTCCGTGAGGACGAAATTTCCGTTGGAAGCACGCCCGATCCCTTTCCCCGGGAGGGATTCATCGGGCGCCACATCGAGTCTGAGTGCAGTGACGCCCGGTGGCAGGGAGGAGAACGTGAGGACGCAGGATTCGGTGGCTGGATTCGGCCCCGTTGCGAGGATCATGCCGTCGCTGCGGCGATTGAGCACTGTACCGCTGCGGGTCTGCATTTCTACCGGTTCCAGCGATACCCAGGCCGTCAACTGTTCCTGCTCCCACGCCTCGCGAAGTGCGGTCAGTTCCGGAGTATCGGTGGCAAGGACCGATCTGACCTGGGCAAGGTCACGATCGAGTTCCTGCAGCTGTCGGGACTGCTCAGTTGTCGGAACACGCACAAAGGGGCCCCAATTCCCGTCTGAATTCGCACCGGAGTACAACCCTCGCTCGCGAATATCCGCAAAAAAGGCCTCAAATCTGTAAAAGTCACGTGTTGTCAGCGGATCAAACTTGTGGTCGTGGCATTCGGCACAGCCCAGCGTAATTCCCAGCCATGTGCCGGTTGTATTTCGCACCCGCTCAGCGATGTATTTCGCCAGGTACTCTTTTGGTTGCACGCCCCCTTCAGCACTCATCATCCCCAGCCGGTTGTAGCCGGAGGCAATGCGCTGTTCGAGCGTTGGGGCAGGGAGCAAATCTCCGGCCAGCTGCTCAACCGTAAAGCGATCGAAAGGTTTGTTTTCGTTAAAGGACGCAATCACGTACTCGCGGAATGGTGAGACACTCACTTCCTGGTCCCCATGATACCCCACGCTGTCCGCGTATCGGACCAGATCAAGCCACCACATGGCCATGCGTTCGCCGTAGTGGGGTGATGCAAGCAGTCGCTCGACAGCACGGTCCCACGCGTCGGGTGACTGATCTTCCACGAACTCCCGCACTGCCTCGGGCTCCGGTGGCAGGCCCGTCAGGTCAAAGCTCAAACGCCGCAGCAGCGTGACCCGATCGGCCTCACTGGCGGCAGTCAGCCCCCGCGTCGATCGCTCTTTCTCCAGTCGGGCATCGATTCGCTCTGCCGCGCGCCTGGGGTCGCTGCCGACCGCAGGGTCACCGGGTTCCGCGATCGGCAGGAAAGACCAGTGCCCCTGGAACTCGCCCCCCTGAGCAATCCACTGCTGCAGAAGTTCGATTTGTTCTGCATTGAGCAGCTTCCCGGTCTTCGGGGGTGGCATCAGGAGTTCTGCGTCTTTAGTTGTGATGCGGTGAATGAGTTTGCTTTGAGCAGGCTGGCCCGGAATGATGGCCCCGTCAGCACCAGCCTCGCCGTGGAGCCCGGCCTGAGTATCCAGGCGCAGATCTGCTTCCCGCGTGTTTCTATCCGGCCCATGGCAGGCAAAACAGTTGTCCGAAAGTATCGGACGAATGTCGCGGTTGAATTCGATCCTGCGAGAGGTGCCGGGAACATCTTCGGCAGCGAGTTCGCAGACGGGGCCGGCGCAGACGAGCAGAACCAGAGCAGCACGCAGCAGCATGGTTGGGTTCCACAGCAGGTGAAGGAAGAGGGGAGCGGGGGAAGATCGAGCCTCTATTCTGCGGTGGTCGCGGCCTGATGTCCAGACCATCGTCCCGCTCCCCCGGCGGAACATGGGGAATGGAGAACTGAAATCAGCCTGT
>CAZLOQ010000005.1:21303-24138 GCA_964561125.1 uncultured Chitinophaga sp.
CAGCCGTCGACTGAGCCACACCAGCAGGGGCATGGCGAAAGCCCACAAGGTTCCCAGGATCAGCAGGCCGGAGAAGACTGGGCCGGGCAGTTCAACCGCTCCCAGACGAGCACCGCCGAGAAAAGCAGCCGGGGCCCCCACGAGGCCAAAGATTGCAGCAGTCAGCAGGCGGCCCTGGAGCCACGACAGGGAGTATCGCAGAGTCGTTGCGAACTGCATCCACAGCACGGTCATCCAGAAAGGAGGTAAGGCCGGCAGCAATCCCCGATCAGCAAAACGCAGGACTCCCGCCCGGATGCAGATCCCGTCAACGATGCAGCCAACCAGCAGCGCTGCCAGTGCGAGTTGCAGCTCGACGGTTCGTTCTGTGGCGAGACCGATATGGGTGAACACCAGAAGGCAGGCAAAAAATGCGGCGGGCCCGCCGACTTCCATGGAAGCCCCGATTACGCAGGTCAGCCAGCCGGCCTGGTACATCAGGAAATTGAGCGATTTTGCGGTGTTCATTCAGCACGTCTCTCCGGAATCCGAGCCCATTCCCGTCTGCAATTTCGACACATCCCTCCCCAGTCCCCCAATTCACCACGTTTTCAGCCGAAATTCCTACTCATCCCGGTTTGGAGTCGGTAAACTCTGCGTCAATTCGGGAAACCTCTTGTCCGTTTCATCCTGCCCACGCCTCATCAATGGTCCGTCCCATGCATTTTAGTCAATTCCACGGTGTCCGCAGCCTTCTTCAAAGTCTCTTCCCCTGCAGAAAGAATTCCCGCACCAGGCGGCATGCCGGGCATTACCGTCGCACGGTGGAACACCTCGAATCGCGTGCACTTCTCGCCGGCAACGTCCTTGTCCAGTTGCAGAATGGCAACGCAGTGATCAGCGGCGACAGCGCTGCCAATCAATTTGAAATCACCGGCGGCCTGAACAGCATCCTCGTCCGCGGTCTTGAAGGTACCACAATCAACGGGAGCACTGCCGCATTTACTCTTGCATCCACAGCCACCTTCAGCGGCAGTCTGCTGATTAACCTTGGTCAGGGTAACGATCGCCTCAGCATCGGTGCCGATGTATCGCTGGCAGGCGTTAGGATTCTCGGCGAATCCGGGGATGATACCATTTCCATCGTCTCCGGCGTCATCAACGGGAATCTCGTCGTCGATGCCGGTGACGGCAGTAACACAATCACTCTGCTGAATTCGCAACTCAAGTCCCACGTCGCTCTCAGTTCTGCCGGCCCGGCTCTGATCAGCCTTCGTGGCGGACAAATTGACGGGCGACTTGGCGTCGACACTGCAGCGGGCGATGATCAGGTTTCCGTCGATGCCACCACGATCAATGGCAAGGCATCCTTCAAGGTCCGTACCGGCAACGATGTTGTCGCGCTGCGAAACACGGTGCTGAATGGTGAACTCTACGTCGATGCCGGCCGTGGCGATGATGTCGTGTACATCGAAGGTTCCACCGTCGCTCGCCGTTCAGATATCTGGATGCGTGAAGGCAACGATAACCTGAAGATTCAGGGCAACTCCCGCTTCAACCGCAGGCTCCTTATTGGCGCTGTGCTCGGCAGCGATCGTGTTGAGATCACACCGACCGCCGTTCTCTCCCGCTTAAGCCGGCTCGGTCGCCCGGGTGCCGTCGCCGATACCGCCGTCATTGACGCCAAAGTCACCAACAGCACCACAGGAGCATTCGGGAGGGCCGCAACGGCAATCGATCAGCTCACACCCGTCCTCACGGTCGACATATCTCCAGCGACAGTCAGCGAAGACGCCGGTGCCACTGCTGCATCTGCGTCAATCTCACGCTCCGGCTCCACCGCCACGGCACTCACTGTCACACTCACATCGTCCAGCACCAGCCGCGCTACAGTGCCCGCGACAGTCACCATCCCGGCTGGCTCACAGTCTTCCTCTGTTGCCATTGCGGCCGTCGATAACTCCACCGCCGAACCCGATGCCACGGTCACCATTACCGCAGCCGCAACCGGGCTGAAAACGGGTACCGACACAATCACGGTCACCGGTCAGGAAACCGCGGCTTTGACGCTGACTCCACCAGCAAGCTCAATTTCTGAATCCGCCGCCGAATCGGCCCGCACCTTTACCGTGGCTCGCAATACAACCGACAATTCACAGCCACTCACCGTGACACTCACGTCGTCCAGCCCCGGTCGGGCTGCAGTCCCCGCCACTGTCGTGATTCCCGCCAACACAGCTTCCGCCACGTTTGTCGCAACCGTTCAGAATACAGTTGATGACGGAGATGTTTCCGCAGAGATTACGGCCACCGCCACAGGCCTCGTTACGTCGGTCACAACGGTGACGATTGTGGATGATGACACCAGCAGTGGCACACTCGCCATCACCGCGCCCGCCACCTCCGTAAACGAAAGCTCGGAAAGCGGGCTGCAACTCACCATCACTCGCAGCGGGCTCCCGCTGAACGCACCGCTCATTGTCAACCTGTTCTCTGACAGCACTCGACTCACACTCCCCGACACAGTGACCATTCCTGCAGACGCGGCATCGGTCACCGTCTCGGCCGTGCCCGTCAATGACACTTTTGACGATAACGATCAACTGGTTCAGATCACGGCCTCTGCCGATACGTTCACGTCCGGTACCCTGTCCGTGTCTGTAACTGAAGACGATATCGCCGCCCTCAGTCTGACCCCGGCCACTCCGGCTATCCTCGAAAATGCACCTGCCAGCGAACGCACATTCACCGTCACACGCACAGTCGCTCGTACGACATCGAGCCTGACCGTCAATCTGTCCGCCGGCTTACAGAGCAGACTCACGGTCCCGGCAACGGTTGTGATTCCCGCGGACC
>CAZLOQ010000005.1:24221-66664 GCA_964561125.1 uncultured Chitinophaga sp.
ACTGCTTCGGCCGACGGATTTACAGATTCACAATCGACCATTTCGCTGGTCGACGACGAATCCCCGCTGCTCTCCGTCTCACCGGGCACCGCCTCTCTCAGCGAAAGCTCAGCAAGCGGCGTTACCCTGACCGTGTCCCGCAATACCACAGATCTCTCCACACCGCTTACCGTCCAGCTTTCGTCAGACTCCGATCGCATCTCCCTGCCGACTCAGGTCATCATTCCGATCAACGAGTCCTCGACGACTTTCACCGCCAGTGCTGTACAGAACGACCTTCTGGATGGTACAGCCTCCGCGATCATCAATGCGTCGTCGGCTTCGTTCACCGGCGGCAGCACCACACTCACCGTCACGGACGATGATATCCCGACACTCGCCATCACTCCGGCCTCATCCAGCGTTCCTGAGACGTCAGCAACAACCACCGTCGTCGTTTCACTTGGAAAAACCACAACCACCGATCGCGTTGTCACCCTCAGCTACTCCAACCCACTGCTCATCAGCGGCCCGGCTTCCATAACCATCCAGGCCGGGCAATCCACTGCTAATCTCGACTTAAACATCGCGGGCAATGTTGTCATCGATACGCCACAAACAGCAACCGTGACAGCTACGACGGCCGGATCAGACCCTGCAACGACAGAAATCAGCGTTACTGACAACGACACGATGCCTCTGCCCGCCAGCGGTAATTCCAACCCCGTCATAGCCTCCAACGGCACTCTGATCACCAAAGTCCCCGGCTTTACGGTGACAGGAACGACAAACCCGTTTGCACTTGTCGGACTTGATGCTGATGGTGACGGCACGTTCGAATCTTCGACCACTGCTGATTCGCTCGGCGATTATTCCATCTCCACAACTCTCACACATACAACGGCCAACAAAGGCGCAAACCGACTTGTTCTTCGTGCTGTGTCAGGGCCCAATAGCGCGGACACTGTACTGAATGTTCACTACGCAGTCGGCACGGTCATCCGCTTCGCCACGACATCCGGCACATTCGACGCTGAACTGCTCGATGCGGATGCCCCCGTCACCGTGGCCAATTTCCAGTCCTACCAGGAATCCAGTGTCTGGCAGAATCTGATCGTCCACCGCAACGTCCCCGACTTCGTTGTGCAGGCAGGTGGCTTCACCGTCTCCGGCAGTCAGATCTCCAGTGTTCCCACAGCCCCGCCGATTTCCAACGAATTCAACCCCGCAAATTCCAACCTCCGTGGTACCATTGCCATGGCCATGGTCTCCGGAAACATCAACAGCGGTACCAGCCAGTGGTTCATTAACGTTGTCGACAACACCTTTCTTGACGATGGCAACTTCACGGTCTTCGGACGGATCATCGGCAGCGGAATGCAGGTTGTGGATGCAATCAACAATATCCCCAGCCGCAACATTGCCACGCTCTACAACAACGGGGCTCTTGGCGAAGTTCCGCTCGATAATCCGCCACCCGCCGGCACCCAGATTACCGGCACGGTTTCAACTCAGGCCGGCAGCAACCTGGTACTGGGAACTGGTACAACCTTCACCAGCCAGCTTCAGCCCGGACAGTCCCTGCGAATTGGCGGTCGCATCCACTTCATCAGCTCAATCCAGTCCGACACCCAGGTCACTCTTACCGCAGCCGCGCCGGCCACAAACAACAGCGTGACTGCCTTCAGAGATGCTGCGCCGGCGGATGACGATTTTGTCATCTTCAGTGACATTTCTGAACTGCTGAACGGAATCTAGTTCCGGTTGTCACTTGATACCGCAGGCCCACGCAGCGGTGGTCGCTCAAGGCGCCACCGCTGCATTAAGAGCACATTCTGTTCATAATCATCGCCGTTCTGCTTCCTGCCACCCCCGGCGGCCTCGGTTTCGATCGCATAGATTTCCGCAGATTCAGGCTCACACCGATCGCCAGTCTCCTGCTGCCACCGGATCAGCGCCCCTCTCATGGCCAGCAGACGTTCGCGATGTTCAGGCACCGTCGCGAGATTGCGGAACTCCCACGGGTCTGACTGCGTGTCGTAAAGCTCTTCCACCGGACGAGTCTGCGCCATGATCAGCGACTGTTCGTCTGTCAGACTCCCTGAATCCATCAGCTTTCGCATGGCCTGCAGAATGGGTTTGCTGTCCTTGTACCGATTGGGTTGCAGGTACGGACGATTCGGGAAACCATTCCAGATGTACTTCCAGCGTTCGTCCCGTACACTCCTGATCAAATCGACTGTTTCGTCCGCCCGATCCCGTGCTGCAAACACGTACTGCCGCGGCCGATAGTCGGCGTGCAGAATGTCCCGGGACTGCATGCGGGGCGGCGGATCGATCCCGGCCAGCGCCAGTGACGTGGCTGCCAGGTCGATGTGCTCCACCACATCGTCCCGAACCTTTCCGACCGCGATTCCAGGGCCGCTCACGATTAATGGCACGTGCGTTCCACTGTCATACAGGAACTGCTTGGCCCGCACATGGCTGATTCCATGATCCGTCATGAAGAAAATGACGGTCCGCTCCAGCTCTCCCGCCAGTCTGAGTTTGTCCACCACTCGTCCGACTTCAGCGTCAGTCCACCTCACAGTGTCCAGATACTGTGCCCAGTCTTCCAGAATGACCGGGTCTTCGGGGAGCCACGGAGGGAGTTGCAGACCGGTTTCGGGAGTCGTTGTTCCCAGCGTCCGTCTGGCTCTCTCCGGCCACTCCCTGCCGTTTCCCTGACCTCGATGCTTGCCGCCGTGCAGCTGTACCTGGACAAAAAACGGCTGGCCATCTCTGCGTGCAAGCCAGTGATTCCTGTCGTAGGTGGCGGCTGAATCCCAGACGAAGTTGTAGTCTGTTTTCGCCACTTTTACTTCAGCCACGGCCCTTGCAGGATCCGGCGACCTCAGGAAATCCTCAACCGTCAGATTATTCACATGGTATCCGGCTTTGCGAAAAAGTGCCGGCACAAGACTTACTCCGTCAGGCAGATGAATCAAATGCCCCGGGACACTTGAACGGTGATTCTCGGCCCCCAGACTGGTTTGATAACACCCGGTAATCAGAGCCGATCGACAAATGCTGCAGATCGGTGCGGTGACGAAGGCCCGACTAAACCGTGTGCCGCCTGCTGCGAGGGCGTCAACATTCGGGGTTTGAATGTCCGACTGCCCATAACAGGAAAAATCGGCTGACATGTCCTCGACAATCAGCCAGACAATATTCGGTCGCTGGAGCGGCGATGGCCCGGCTTGCTGAAAAACTGTGTCTCCAGCCGCGGCTTGTACTGCCAGCAGCAACGTCCAGATCCACACTGCCTGCAACACTCGCAACATCCTGCCACTCCAGAATAAATCCCGGACACCTCAGCCGAACAATTCCCGCACCACAGTTCCGTGCACGTCCGTCAGTCGAAAATCCCGGCCCGCGTGCTGAAAGGTGAGCCGTTCGTGGTCCAACCCGAGCGCATACAGTAGAGTTGCATGCAGATCATGCATGTGCATCGGCTGCTCGACCGGATGAAATCCAAACTCATCAGTTGCCCCCCACGTGAGTCCCCCGCGGGCACCACCACCGGCAAGCCACATGCTGAAAGCGGCCGGGTGATGATTTCGGCCATCTCCATTCTCTGCCGTCGGCGTGCGCCCGAATTCTGCTCCCCAGATCACCAGCGTATCATCAAGCAGACCTCGCTGCCGGAGATCCGTGAGCAGTCCTGCGATCGGGCGGTCCACCTGCGAGCACTCCTTTGCCAGCCCTTCGTTATTCTTCGTGTGATGATCCCATGTGTAATCCGTCGAAACCTGAATGTAGCGTGCTCCGGCTTCAGCAAATTTCCTCGCCAGCAGACACTGCCGCCCAAAGTTGTCGGTTGGCTGCCGGTCGATTCCGTAGAGCTCCAGAGTGGCCGAGGTTTCATCTTCCAGACCAAGAATCCTGGGAATCACCGACTGCATACGAAAGGCCTGTTCGTAGCTGGAAATGAGCCCTTCGATTCCCCGATCTGACTCCACTTCACTGAGTTGTGCACGGTTCAGGGCCTGAATGAGTTCCAGCTGCTGCTGCTGGGCTTTGCGATCCAGCCGACTGTTGCTCAGATTCGCCACCCGCGCTTTGGCAACAGGGATTTCGGCTGATCCGATAGCCGTTGCCTGGTGCATCGCCGGCAGAAAGGCAGCCCCGTAGTTCTGCACGCCACCGTGACCACGCGGCGGGGAAATCGTGATGAAGGCCGGCAGATTGTCACTCTCCCGCCCCAGCCCGTAACTCACCCATGCCCCCACACTCGGACGAACCAGATTTGCGCTTCCGGTGTGCAGATTCAGGAGCGCCTCACCATGCGCTGAACCATCCGTGTGCAGTGACCGGATCAGGCACAATCGGTCGGCATGCCGAGCCAGTTCCGGAAACAATTCGCTGATCTCCAGTCCGCTCTCTCCATGTCGTCGATAGCGAAACGGGGAACCCAGGAGCACGCCTCCCGGAGGACTCCCGTGCTTCCAGACTGCAGCACTCACCGGCTGTCCGGCAAACTCATTCAGCCTCGGCTTGTGATCAAACAAATCCACATGGCTCGGCCCCCCCCACATAAACAGGAAGATCACGCGTTTCGCCCGCGGCGCGAAATGCAGTCCGGTACCCTCGGCAGCGCTCGCGGCTGCAGCAAAGCTGAGACCACCGAAGCCGCATGCAGCCCGCCGCAGAAACTCCCGACGGCCGTTCGACGGCACGAACTGAAAACATCCGGACATCTCAGCGCCCCCGGTTACTGACACTCTCTTGTTCCGCATGGGCCACCCGAATCACTGCAAATACTGAAATCGACTGGACGCAAAAACGGCATGGCAAAGCCGCGACCATGCTTCAATCTCTGCTTCCGCCTCAGTTCGCCCGGGTCCGACACCGGTTGACCGGAGTTCTGACTGCACGACCCCGATGTACGCCGCCGCCGCTGATAACTCCGCTGAGGTTGGTTCGCCCGCGGCGAGCAGCCCATATAAGAACCTCAAACGTTCATCGATCGCACTCGCGGCGGACTCTCGCAGAACCCTCCGCGCCATGGCTGTGGACGTTTCCATGACATGCGGATCATTCAGCACGTACAATGCCTGGACAGGAACCGTGGTCACCGGTCTTGCGCCCGTCACCGTATGCGGATTGGCAAAATCAAACGCTTCGAATAATTCCGGCAGATCATTGCGAATGACCGGCAGGTACACACTGCGGCAGAGGAAGTCCGTCCGTCGCCGCACGGAGTTGGGGCCCACCGCAGTTGCCTGGTCGCCCAGGTAGCCAACGGTCGAGTCCTGACGACCCTGGACAAGAATACCGGCGGACCAGAGCATCCCGTCGCGGAGGGATTCGGGATCGAGCCTTCTGCGGGAAAATCGGCCAAACAGGCGATTCTCCGGATCCAGTTCCCGACTTTCCGCCGGACCGCGGCTGGAAAGCCTGAAGACACGACTGAGCACGACACGGCGGATTAAGGACTTGACTGACCAGCCGCCGTGCTGGAGTTCCGTGGCCATGTAATCGAGCAATTCCGGGTGATCCGGCAGTTCGCCAGTGCGACCGAAGTTATCGACGGTGCGCACAAGTCCCCGGCCGAAAAGGTGATGCCAGATGCGATTTGCAAGCACGCGTGCACTGAGTGCCGCGACGCGGCTTCCCGGTGCTGTCAGCCATCTGGCAAACTCCTCTCTCCCACTCCGATCCGCCGGCAGCGGGGCTGATGGACCTTCGCACAAAACCTGAAGGAATCCTCGAGGCACCACGTCAGCGGGATCGTCGAATTTTCCTGCGAGCCGAATGGCCTCATCCCGCATCTGGTCAGCCTCTGCCGGGATCATCCCCCGCGGTGGAATCGGCGGCGGACTTTCAAACTGTTTTCGCAGTTCCCTTACAAATGCTTTCTGAAGGACGGTTTTTTCCGCGAGGTCCTTTGTGGCGTCTCTGGCCGCTTCCGCGAACGCTTCGCTGTCTGCCTCAATCCGCGCGGCCACTGCGACGGGATCTTTTGCTTTGAGTACTTCGAGGGCGGCTTCGGCTGATCGCAGACGTCGCTCAAGGTCTGCACGCCCCCGCCAGTAATTCTCGTAGGCGTCGTCCAGACCATCGCCCTGGTCGCCAAGTCCCTGGAGTCGTTCCATCACTCGCTGTTCATTGAGCATATACCGCTGCTCCATGACTCGAGTAGACGTGAAGATGCCCGCAAGAGCGTAGTAGTCACGGGCCGGGATGGGGTCGAATTTGTGGTCGTGACACCGTGCACAGCCAATCGTCTGTCCCAGAACTGCACGCCCGATCGTATCGAGCTGCTCATCCGCAACATCCATCCGCTGACGATCCGGGTTCACCCCCAGCAGGACCTTGGGACCAACAACCAGAAATCCGGCTGCGATCCGCTGGCGATCCCGCTGCTCCACTGATTGATGCGGGAGCAGATCGCCTGCCAGCTGCTCCAGCAGAAATCGGTCATAAGGCAGGTCCGCGTTGAATGCGTCGATCACCCAGTTGCGGTAACGCCATGCTTCGCGAAACAGAAAGTTTTCGTCCAGACCATTGGAATCGGCATACCGAGCCAGATCCAGCCAGTGTCGCCCCCAACGTTCGCCAAATGCGTCTGAAGCGAGCAATTCATCAGTCAGGCGTTCGAGCTCCTGCGGGTTCGGGTTCGCCAGGAACCGCGCCCGCTGCTCAGCCGTCGCAGGAAGTCCGGTGAGCAGAATGCAGAGCCGTCGCAGGAGATCCTCAGGTGCGGCGTCTTCCGCCACACCCAGCCCGGACTGCTCCAGTTCTGCAAGCACGAAATGGTCAATTGCTGTCGCCGGCCACGCGGTGTTTTGCACCTGCGGAATTGTCGGCGCGTGCAGTGGCTGGTAGGCCCAGTGATCCCGACCGGCCAGCGGATCTGCCGGATCCTCCACGAGCAGGTGTCGGGCAGCGGCAGGGGCGGGGGCAGGAGCGCCGGGCTCGTCACTTCGCAGCACGGCGACCGGGAAAACGAGTGCCGTCAGAAGCAGCGGAAGAAGCGGCGGAAAAACACGTTGCAGCGAGACAGTTCTCATGCGGATTCTCCCTGAGTCACCCGAAGCCACTCTGATGCTGCAAAGTGAATCCATCCCCTGCACGCAGCGATGTTTCAGTTACCGCGCTTTCACGTCGTAACAGCAGATAATCTCCTGATCCCGCAAATACAGACGTGCGTTGCAGATGACGGGGTGTGTCCAGACCCGTCCCTGGGGGCTGCGTTGTTCAGTTTGCGGCTCCAGCCTGAATCGTCCTGTTTCTTCGTACCCCTCGGGGCTGGCCTTCACCAGAAAACATTCGCCATTATTCTCTGACAGGCAGTAGAGCATTCCGTCGGCGAAAGCCACGGCCCCCTTGCTGCCGTTGCGTTTTCCATCACTCCACACCTGCTCACCGGACAGCAGATTCTGGCAGATGATACCACCTCCGTCAGTGTGGCCATACAGATGGTCACCAAACAGCAGAACTCCGCCGTGGTGGTTCTTCATGACTTTGTTCTCGTAGAGAACTTCCACGGAGTTGTCTTCTCCGACCCGGATCAGTTTGCAGCCGGCACCGTACCCGGCCGTTACATACACGAGCCCATCGCGGTAGATCGGCGTTGGGATGACTGCGACATTGCCTGGAAAAGTGGTTTCCCAGAGGAGTTTTCCGGATTCGTCGAGGCCGAAGAGTTTTGTGGCGGTGAGCTGAATGTACTGACGTTTTCCAAAGTGGCTCACGGCCAGAATGCTGCTGTAATGTGCCAGTTCGGTGACATCGGAAGACTGCCAGAGCTTTTCGCCGGTCTGCAGGTTCCAGCAGACAACGGTGCCGATTGCCCCTCCGGGCGTGGCCAGAACACGATCGCCGTCGATGAGTGCGGACTCACAGAAGCCCCAGGTCGGGAGTTGTCCGCCGAGATTCTTTGGGTCATCGACGTCGTCCTGCTTCAGCTTCCAGCGCCACTTTTCGGCACCATCTTTGGTGCTGGCGCAGAGCACGTCACCGTTGGCTCCGATGGCAACCACAAGGCTGCCGTCAGCGGACACCGTGGGGGTGCATCGAGGTCCACCGCCCCAGCCGTTGTCGAGAAAACTGCCCACACGGGTCTGCCAAAGCTTCCTGCCGGTTGTCGCATCAAAGGCGAGCAAAAAGTCGCTGGATTCCGGTGTCTTCCCGTCTGAACCCATCGTGTAGAGAACTTCCCCGACAATCGAAAAACCGGAATAACCAAGGCCGGCTTCACGGGTTTCCCAGAGCCTGGCAGGACCGCCATCGGGCCAGGTCTTCAACAGTCCCGTCTCGACAGAGATATCGTCGCGGTTGGGTCCCCGCCACGAGGGCCAGTCACCTGCAGCAGCGGATGAGGCAGTCTGGACTGAAAGAATGGCTGAAAGAATAGCTGAAATCAGCAGAGCGACGCGCATACGTTCCTCGATTCAACACCGGCCAAGGACTGGGCAGATCAGCACTGATCCGCGAGTGTGGTGGTGTGCAGATGATAGCAGGAGAGGGCAGCGGAGAAAATCGAACGTGCCGGGGAGGACCGGGAAGGTCCCGATAGATTCAGCGTTGTGCCCCGCAATCCACCGTGAAACGCTGCGGTAAACCGCGCCGTTCCAGTTCAGCATTCAGCACGCTGTGGTAGTAAGCCAGGCGGATCGTGGCGTCGTCGAGCGATCCACCGAAGGATCGCGCTTCCTCCAGATAAATGCGTGGAACAGCAAACTCACTGATGCGCCAGCCGAGGCTGGCCGCCTGCACCCATAGCTGCAGTGGCATCGCATATCCGGTGATGGTGATGTCCAGTTCGGTCAGAGCACTGACACGATAGGCCTTAAAGCCGCAGAATGCATCGGTGATTCTGAGCCCGAGTTTTTCGTTGAGGCAGGCTGTGATGCGGGAGTTGATCTGGCGACGTTCGGGAGGTGCCTGACTGTCGCCGGAGAAGTCGCGCAGGTAGCGGGAACCGGAGACCATTTCAACCGGCGAATACTCATTGTCGATCAGACCGGCAATCTCACGAATGTAGCGAGGCTGGTGCTGGCCATCACAGTCCATGGTCACGAGCACATCGAAGCCACAACGCTGTGCCCACTTGAACGCGGAGCAGAGTGCCGCGCCGTAACCGCGATTCGGCTGGTGGCGGCAAACGTGCACCTGAGGAAACTGATCGAGAATCTGAGGAGTGGCGTCGGTCGAACCATCATCGACAACCAAAACGTCCGAAACATGGCTGAGGACACCACTGAGCACCTCGGCGACATGCCGCTGTTCGTTGAAGACTGGTAAGGCTGTGAGGATTCGTGCGGGCATGGGTGGATGATAGGCGGGGCAGGGCAGGAGTCAATGCCGGGGTTGCACGCCGGCTTGCAGGGTGATCAATCGACTTCATCGCAATTGCATCCCCCGCGGCATGAGGAACTTCTGAGGTCTGCTGAGACCTCTGCCTTTACAGAATTCCCGCATCGGAAGCTTTGCTGCAGATCTTTCCTCCAACGGAAAAGTCCCTGCATCTGGAAGAATTCACAGAAAATCAGTTCAGTCAGCGGGCAAAAACGCAGAAATTCAGCCCAACCTCGCATCATCCGACGGTGATCCGGCAGCATATTCAGTTGAGCAGGTTTGCAGGTTGCCTAGAATAGACTCGTCGGGTGATGGTCTGTAACCGGCCGGTTCCTTTGTCGCTCCGGCATCCCCCAGCCTCACACAAACCTTTCCCCAGTCGGTCCTTTATCTCGGAGATCCGCATGGCCTACACGCTCCCCAAACTGCCCTATGACTACAATGCGCTCGAGCCGCACTTCGACGCACGTACCATGGAAATCCATCACACCAAACATCATCAGGCATACATCAACAACGTGAATGCCGCCCTTGAAGGGTCGCCGCTGGCCGACAAGTCAGTCGAAGACCTCGTGAAGGATCTGAATGCAGTTCCCGAGAGCATCCGGACTGTGGTGAGAAATAATGGTGGCGGACACGCGAACCATGCGTTGTTCTGGACCGTGCTTTCGCCCACTGGCGGCGGCAAACCTGCCGGTGACCTTGCGGCCGCAATCGACGCTGCGTTCGGGACTTTCGATCATTTCAGGGAACAGTTCAACAAAGCCGCCGCCACTCGCTTCGGCAGCGGCTGGGCCTGGCTGAGCGTCCGTGCAGATGGCTCACTGGTCGTCGAAAGCACGGCCAATCAGGACACTCCGCTTTCAGAAGGTCGCACTCCAATTCTTGGGCTGGACGTCTGGGAACACGCTTACTACCTGCACTATCAGAACCGTCGCCCCGACTATATTACTGCGTTCTGGAACATTGTGAACTGGGCCGAAGTCTCGCGTCGCTTTGCGGCTGCTAAAGGCTGATTCTCTGACACGAGAAGCCCGTCTCTGCGTTAAAAGCCGGAGGTTTCATCGCCTGCGGCTTTTTTGCGCGCTCTCAACGCTGATTTTCACTCCCGGGATGCAATTTTATCACACTGGGGAGTTGCTTTTTGTCACCTGAATTGGCAGAATAGATGGGTTTACTGATTTAGGGGTTTGTTGCCTGACCACACCGCGCCTTTACGCACTGACTCCTCAGCCCCTTCCAACCCCTGTAATCAACACGGCTAAACAACACCGCAGCCGGCATTTCTGGTGGGACCAGATCGCCGCTGCTCAACACTTCAGACGTGACGGATTTCACCCCCCTTCAAGAAGACAGGACTCCGTACCATGGGCCGCATGTATACCTTCCCCCGCGCCGGACGTGGCGAAAAGATCTTCCGCGTCGAATGGAAAAAGGACGCTCCCTCAATCTCCGAATTCGTCGTTCAAACAGCAGCCACGTCATCGGTGGTCGTTCACGACTCCGTCGGCAAAGAACACATCTTCGTCGGCAAGGAAACTCTCCGCCACTTCGGCATTTCTCCTGAAGACGCCGTCTCCAGAGAATTCTCGCGGATTGCCACCATGGTCTCCCGCCACGGCGCCAACCCAAGGCTGGCCGTCCAGCAGGCTTCCCTGCTCGGCAGACTTCTCGAAACTCGTTAACTCAACCCCCAGCTCATCCCTCACTAACTCAGCAGCCACACCAGACACACAGTCGTCGAACTGCTCATCAGCCCGAACAGCCAGAACCACCGCACAATCCGCCGCTCAGAAATCCCGGCAAATACAAAGTGATTGTGCAAGGGGCTGCACAGCAACAGACGTCGCTTTGTCCGGCGATACCACAAGACCTGCACCACCACACTCAACAACTCGCCCGCAAACACCAGACCACACGCGAAGGATGGCCATTCCACCTCCGCGCCGGTCGCACACAGCCCCAGCATCGCTCCAAGAGGCAAAGCACCAGCATCCCCCATAAACACCCGTGCGGGATGACGGTTGTACCACAGGAACCCCGCTGCACTCGCCGCTACGACAGCCGCAATCACACACCACTCCGGTGTGCTGCTTTGCAGGGCAATCACCACAGCCAGACTTGCCCCCGACAACGCCACACTCCCGGCCGCCAGCCCATCAAGGCCATCGGTCAGATTCACAGCATTCGACGCCCCGGCCACCCAAAGTGTCGTCCACGCCACGCACACCCAGAAACTCAAACTTGTTATACCCCCCCAACCATCAGGCAGCTCGCTGCTGAAGGCCTGCCACACCCCAAGGGCTCCCGCAATCACCAACTGCCCCGTCAGCTTCTGCAGTACGGTCAAGCCCTTGCGACCGGTCGTCGCCTTCACATAATCATCCCACGCGCCCAGCAGTGAAAAACCCAGCAGGCATGTCACAGCCTGCCACCGCACTGTCCCCCCAAGAGCTTCTTCCGGGCAAACGGAAATCCCCGCCAGGACACCCGCGGTCATCAGCACACCGCCCATCGTCGGAGTGCCCTGTTTGGCAGCATGCAGCTCATCCAGCCGCCGCGAATCGCTCGCAATGCGCTCGCGAAACCGTCGCTTTAACCAGCGTATCACCAGCGGCCCTGGCAGCAATGTCGCAAACAGACCGGCCAAAACACTCACCAGCAAGTCGCTCGCCCCAACGCCCACTGTACGTCCTTAGCCTGCGTGCTTCTCGGGGTGCAGCCACACCCAGCTCTTCCCCAGACGCCCACCATAGTTTCCGGCCGTAATACGAATTAAGCCAGGCACACACGCGGCTGCCGCAATGGCCGCCTGAGTTGCGAGGCTGACGGTTGCCAGATCCCGGCCGTTGATGATGATCTCCATGCCCGACCTGACTCCAGCGGGCAATTGTGAGCCTGCAGCTTCCACGTCTCGCAGAGTCGGACAGAACGGCACATTGGTGCTCGCAAACAGAAACTTATAGCGGCTGCCTGCTTTCGACCCACTTGCCGCCACACCCCCTGGAAACGGCGCGATGACACCCGGCACACCGGCGCACGCCTCGACAGCCCGTTCGGCTGCCTCCAGCGACGCAGCTTCCGTTTCCGCCAAAAACCAGAGATTACCGCCCATGATCCCTTCGAACCAGGGAAAACGGCGGTCCACACAGAACTCACCGCCCATCGTGGGCACAACCCACATTTTTCGACCAAATCTCTCCTGCAACTGCTCGAATCCGTCTCCGAAAAAAGCGAGTTTTCTGCCAAGCCGAAAGTAGGGAGCATTTTCAGTGGGTGCCGACGGAGCAAAGCAGCGAGCGGTTGGACATGTGAGCACATTCTGAGTGACTCGATGGAGCAACGCTTTCTCCAGAGCCTGCTCGCGATGCTTCCAGAAACGCGGCACATGCAGCTGGCAAATCGCCCCGGGACGCCCGTCCGGTGTTGCGATGGACTCGTCACCGCCTGGTCCGACATATCGATCCAGTCCTGCTTCACAGTCGCAGAAGATCGTAGAGGAGCCATGGCCGGTAGCTGCGTGAACGGCGTGATCAAGCCACTTACGGTCACGGGCCGTAATTAAAAACTCTGTGTACAAACTGCGAAAAGCCTCAGCGTAGGTATCCTCAACCAGCTCACCCATCACAGGTCCCCGCACAAAATGCTGAACAACGGGTTGAACATCGCCGGGGCGGCCGATCATTTCCGACCGCGGCCCTGGTAAACCTGCAGTTCTGTAATGACTCGGTCCATAAAAATATCATGTGCCGCGACGGGTATCTCGTCGAACAACTGGCATTCGAAAGCAAGAGCGATCAGCGGTGTGTCGGGGCGAGCGTGCTGCAACAATTTGTCGTAATATCCTTTTCCATGCCCCATCCGGCCACCACGCCGGTCAAAGGCAACCCCCGGCACCATGATCAGATCCAGCTCTGAAACAGCCACCTGCTTTTCCGGGAGCGATCGAAGTTCCTGTCGTGGCTCAAGAATCCGATACATCCCAAGCTCAAGCTCCTCCATGCTGGACAATCGGAACAACTCCAGTTCTCCGGAGGCGTTGCACCACGGGACGACGATTGTCTTGCCGGATTCAAGGGCCAGCTGCAGGTCGTGCCGGGTACGTACTTCGCTGCGAACATCAATGTAGAACATCACTGTACTGGCGACTGCGTATTCGGGCAGAGACATGAAGGCGCCGACGATACGTCGGCTGAGTTCGTCTTTGTTTTCCTGCGCATTTCGATTGGCGTGGGCCTGCTTTCTGAGTGCGTCTTTCTGTTCCCGGATCACATCCAGGCTGGTTGCCGTCTCTGCGTTCATCCTGATTTCCGCCCCGAAACGAATCTCTCTGCAGCGACACTGCCACCTGCCAGACACCCCGGCTGGTGTTATCAGACTGCCGCTGGGGCTAGTTATAGCCTTGCGCCCCCCTTAAGGGCCACTCAGCACGGTAAAAAAAAGGGGATTCGCGGAGTCCGGAGCGGTGATTCGATGGCCGAGGCTCATCGTGATTCCACTTCGCCGGTGTCCCAGATTCCCCTCAACTCCGCTACCGCTCCGGCAAGGGCTTTTCCAACCTCTTCCTCGTCACCGATCACGACATCCGCACCCGCCAGGCGGAACTCCTGTTCATGCAGCCTGTACCGTGAACGCACCACGATTGTCGCCAGCGGAGCCATGTGGCGAACCTGCTGCAGGATGGACATGGAGTCATGAAAGCCCGGTACGGTAATGACCACGAGTCGCATCTGTTCCACGTGGATGTGCAGCAGCACTTCGCCGGTCGCAGCATCTGCCCGCATGGCCTGGAATCCGGCGGTTTGCGCTGCAGCGACTCCTTCAAGTCCCAGATCCAGCACCAGCACTCGCCGGGCGTGCTGCTGCAGCGCGACTCCCGCACCCCGACCTGCTGGTCCAAAACCGACCAGCAGACAATCGCAGGCGTGTTCGCTGGAGTGTTCCTGCTTTCCCTCCTGCGAAGTGTAGACGCGGCCGTTCAGCCAGGATGCCAGACGCGGCGCCCAGGTGATCAGTGTGGGCGTGAGCAGCAGTGTCACAATTGACGCGGAAACAATGGCGTTCGACTGCTGCTCGGTAATGAGGTTTTCAGCGAGTGCCTGACCTCCGAGCACGAACGCAAACTCGCCCACCGAGCAGAGACTCAGACCTGTTCCCAGTGAAGACCCTGACTGCTGCCCGGCCAGCCGGAAGAGCACAGTCACGACCAGCACCTTGATCAGCAGGATGGCTGCTGACAGGCCTGCTACCAGTGGGAGGTTACTGAGCATCCAAATCGGATCGGCGAGTAACCCCACCGAGCCAAAAAACAGGGTCACAAGCACTATGCGGAGCGACGCCACGTCCGCGCGAATCTGAAAGGCAAACGGGGAATTTCCGAGGAACATGCCGGCGACAAAGGCCCCCAGTGCCGGAGAAAGTCCGGCAGCGTGAGCCGACCAGGTGGCCCCCAGCCCGACAACCACACTCAACAACACCATCAGTTCCCGGTTCTGCCCGATCGAACGCGTGCGCATCACGCGCACAGCCAGAAGATTCAAAGCCAGATACAGCATCACCACTACACCGGCGCCAGCAGCAGCGATCCCCGCAATTCCAGGTAACAGTGCCGTCAGACTGCCTGACGAACCGAGGAGTGGAATCAGCAGTGCCAGAGGCACAACGGCCATGTCCTGCACAAGCAGAACGGCCAGTGCGTTGCGTCCGAGCGGAGCGTCGAGGAGGGACCGATCCACCAGCACCCCGACGACAGTCGCCGTGCTGCTCAGACTCAGAATGGCGCCGATCGCCACACTCGAGGAAAGACTTAACCCCAGGCCGAGACATGCAGCGGTCAACGCGACAATCGTCAGGAGCACCTGCAGGGCACCGCACAGCAGATTACCGCGTCCCAGCCCCAGCACCCGGCGCCAGGAGAATTCCAGTCCGAGACTGAACAGCAGCAACGCCACCCCAAGCTCTGCAATGCCCTCAATTGCAGATTCAGCCCCAACCACCTGCAGACTGCCAGGCCCGCCTGCAATCAGTCCGGCAATCAAAAAACCAACAAGAGGGCTCTGACGCAGAGCCGCAAGCAGGCTGCCGGCCAGAAAGCACACCAGCAGCAGCAGGACCACCTGCAGAAGCAAATCCCAAGTGTCCATTTGTCAATTCCAACGAGCAGCCAGCGCCTGCTCGCTCCCCAAAACACACGGAATCAGTTCAGAATCATGCCCGACACGGTGAACTCGAGTTCCTGTTCCCGGCCTTCGACCTTCAGCTGCATTCGCTCAGTGAATCGGCCGGGGCGATTCGGTGCCGTAAACTGCATTTCCACCACCTGCAGCTTCTCAGGGGCTTCCGCCTTCCGCACCGAAAAGAATTCCTGCAGACCCCCGCAATTGACTTCTGAAACCACAAACGGGCGAATCCCTCGCACCACAACACGCGCCGTCGCAGTCTGGCCAGGACGCAGAGCCCTGAGCTCGATCCGCGGATTGCTGATGCTCATATCCGCCTGAACTGTCCCCTGAATCATCAGCGGAATGTAGGGGTTCGCCGCATCGTCGGTTTCAAGAGTTGCATACTCCTGAAATCTCCCCGGCTGCGATTCCGGAGACAACTGAAACAGCAAGGCGTACTCCACGTTGATTCCGTTCACAGGCGAGTTGTTTCGGGCGATGAGCCTCGACTGACACTTCAGCGCTGGATTGGAGCATTTCACGCGGATGATCTGCCAGTCCGGCCGTCCGGCATAAGTCACCTTCACCGACTGCTCACCGCCCCGGCCATACTCCACCGCCCCAAAATCCAGCTTGCCGGGCTCAAAGACAACGTCCGTACGAATGTAGGCTTCAATCGGAACTTCAACTGTCGTCAGTGCCGGAGCGTCAAAGCCGATTGTCAATTTTGTTTCGCGCTTGCGGGTGTAGGCCAGCGTGTTCATTCGCACTTCGATCGTGGTTGACTGATTTGGCGCGAGCTGGCGCGGGCCTGTGATGGTCGCAGACGCACACTGACATCCCGTGGACACCCCGGAAAGCTGAACCGCAGTTGTCAGGTTGTTGGTCACCTTGAGTGTTTCGATCGCCTCAGACCCGGTGGCGATCACACCAAAATCCACTTTTTTTCGGTCCAGCAGAGCGTTCGCCCAACCGTCCTGAGCGGTCGTGGTGGACGCAAAAACTCCGAAAATCACCAGAGCTTTCCAGTAACTTCCTGCTGCTGACATAATGCTCGCCCGGATTCTCAACAGATTGCGTAACGGCTTTTTCGACCACTCCCTGCGGATTCTGCCAATTCTGTGGATTTTTTGCCAACCCGGATTTGAGATTCGGAAGGGTTCTGAGAAACAAGGGGGGTGACAGGCGTGGACGGCTCCGGAAGTCGAAAGGTCCCGGCAGCAACCTTTTGGCTCGGTTTCAGCGTCTCAGAGATCTGCCCCAATCCCCCCAAGCTGCCGCACCGCCTCGTAGGCCACCGCGGTGACCGCACTGCTTAAGTTCAGGCTTCGCACTTCCTCTCGCATCGGCAGCTTCAGGTTTCTTGCCGCCGATACCTCCAGAATACTGGCCGGCAAACCACGCGACTCACACCCAAACAACAGAATGTCACCCCGACAAAAGTCCACTTCCCAAACCGTCCGCGACGCTTTCTTTGTGAGGCACCAGACTCGTGATTCGGGCAGGCTCCTGAGCACCTGTTCCAGGGTATCCACCACTTCCCAGTCGAGATATTGCCAGTAATCAAGGCCGGCTCGCTTCAGAGACGCATCATCCACGCGGAATCCCAGCGGCCGAATCAACCAGAGTCGCGCTCCGATCGCCACACACGTGCGCCCGATGTTGCCGGTGTTCTGAGGAATCTCGGGGTTGTGCAGAACAATGTGCAGCAGTGGTCCTGCTGCGCCGCAGTCCCCCGCCTTCTGCCCAGCCTGAAAATCATCGCCTGTCATAAGCTCCCAGCCGAAATCCGGGGTCGCTGCGCCCCTCCAACGTTTCAATTCCAGCCATGCGAATCATCAGCAGTCGCTCGTTGGCACCCCCGGTCTGCTCGGGGTGGAAGAAAAGATTTCCCACGGACCATGCGTTCCCGGCCGGAGCTCCGCTGCGGCCCATCACGACCACTTCATCTGCCATCAGACGCACATCTGCCTGGTACTCATACAACGGCACAACATTCTGCCGCACCGGCAACTTCTCTGAAAAATCCTCAATCGTCAATCGTGGAGCGACCGCCCCTGCATGCACCACCGGGAGCAGATTCAGGAGTACCCAGTCCCGTTCAATTTCCTTCGCCGTCAACTCAATCACACACCGCAATTGCCGCCGATCCCGCAGACCCGACAATTGAGGGATTCTGGTGAGAGGCAAACTGTGTTCGTTCAAGCCACTCTGCAGCTCCAGAAAACTTTGCCCGCCCGGCATCAGCGAAAATCCCTGAGCAGCCCCTGGAACACCCGCTGCCAAATCGCTTCTCGACACACCATCGCGATTCAACTGTTCGGCCACCGCAGCCTCCCGCGCTAAACTCTGCAAAGCCCATGGAGATCCGCTTCCCGCCACACCAATCCGCAGACCGCCACTGTTGAGCTTCTGACGCTGTTCAGGGCTCATCAGGCCACTTTCATCCAACTCCTCCCACACCAGTCGGCGCAAACGCGCGTCCTCCGGCGGGCGACTCACGATCAGGGCCTCAAGCTTCGCTGTCCGCACCTGTACAGCCCCGCCTTCGCCGCCCTCCGGAACAGTTGACTTTCCGCTGCGCCCCGAAAATCCCGCTCCCCCCCAGACGCCGGACTCCTGAGCGTTCCGAAAAAGACCACAGCCGGGAACCGCCAGCAGCAGTCCCGCTATTGCCTTTCGCCTCGTACACCACATGACTTCCGACTTTCCCTGTCAGTCCCGGCAACGAACCACGACCACGATCCTGCGGTCGCTCAGCCACACACACCGCATTCTGAGCCACCCTCCGGAGTTCGGGAAAGACGTGTTTGGCGTTTCAGCGTCGTCGGCCGATCATCAGCCGGCCGTCCAGCGAAAAATCAGCAGAAACTGCCGGCTCAAAGCCGAATTCTCATCGTCGCCCCGCTTCGCTATCCTTACCCCGTGCGCTCGCTGCCCGCCACGCTTCTGCTCCACCGCTCTACAGACCGAACCGGATACGCTTCCATGCATCCAGCCTCCCTCCGCGTTGGCGAAGGACACGATACTCACCGCACAATTTCAGGCAGGCCGCTCCTCCTCGGCGGGGTCGTCATTGACGACGCGCCGTTCGGACTGGATGGCCACAGCGACGCAGATGTACTCATTCATGCCGTCATTGATGCTCTGCTGGGTGCGGCAGGCCTCGGTGATATCGGAGAATGGTTTCCAAACTCCAGCCCCTCCTTTCTCAACGCCGACTCCGCCCGACTCCTGCAAACCGTCGTTGATGAACTCCGCAGAAACCACTGGGAAATCATTAACCTCGACTGCACCATCCATGCTGAACGTCCACGACTTTCACCCTGGAAGCCACAAATCCGCCAACGCCTCGCACAACTCCTGCAGATCAGCCCGGATCACGTCAACGTCAAAGCCAAGTCCGGCGAACAGGTCGGACCTGTCGGGCGGTGCGAATCGCTGGCCGCCGATGCTGCTGTGCTCATCACCCGCATTCAGCCACCCAGCGAATCTCCCCCGTCCACGCACACGTGAACAGCAATCCTGCCACCAGATACCTTCAAGGATGATCCACATGACTCGGAATTCCGATTCCAGTCTGCCTTCCCCACACGCACCACCGCGGCGGCAGCGCTACCTTGGTCTTGATCCCGGTCTGCGACGCACGGGGTACGCCATTATCGAACGAACTCGCGGTGGTCCGGTGCTGCGGGAAGGGGGCGTGATCCAGACGTCTCCACAACTGCCGCTCCACCAAAGGCTCTTTGAGATCTCCACAGGTCTTCGTGAAGTCATCGCGGAAACACACCCCGAATCGGCTGCCGTCGAACAGGTCTTCTCCCACGTACGCAATGTCCGCTCCTCACTCATTCTCGCTCACGTTCGCGGTATCCTTCTGCTCGCTGTCGCCGAAGCCGGAATTCCCCTGCTGCAGTACTCCCCGGCCCAGATCAAACGCCTGCTGACCGGGAGTGGCAAAGCCCCGAAAGAACAGATGCAGCATGCCGTTCAGGCCGAACTCAGACTCAAGACTCTTCCCGACCCCCACGATGTGGCCGATGCCTCCGCTGTTGCCCTGTGCCTGTATCACTCCCTGCGTTTCGCCGCCTGAGCCCCAAAGGACCTCAAATTGATTACTCGCATCACCGGTACCCTCACCGCACTCTCTGAACAGGCCGCTTCCATTCGCATCGGTGGCTTCGAATATGAAGTCCTGCTTCCGGACATCGTTCGCCGACAACTCCAGACCAAACTCACTCTGGAAGTGAGCCTTCGCACAATCGAATTCCTTGAAGGTAACCCCCAGCAGGGCAGGCTGACTCCCAGGATCATCGGCTTTATGCACGATGCTGAACTGGAGTTCTTTGAGCAGATCTGTTCCGTCGATGGAGTCGGCGTCAAGAAGGCCCTTCGCGCCATGGTCAGGCCAGTCCGGGAGATCGCCGTTTCCATCGAAGAACAGGACGTCAAAACGCTCAGCACACTACCCGGAATCGGTCCGGCCATGGCAGAACGCATCATCGCCAAACTTCGTCGCAAAATGACTCGCTTTGCCCTGATGATTGCCGCTCGCATCCCCGATGCCCCCGACACTCGCTCAGATCTGATGACCGAAGCGTGGGAAGCCCTGGTGAGTGTCGGACACACTCCTCAGGACGCCCGCGACCGCATCGAATCACTCGCTCAGGCCGGCCGAAAGTTCAAGTCCGTCGAGGAAATCCTTACCGAAATCTACCAGCGACAGAAGAAATGATCAGTTGGACGGCGCGATTTTCGCAACAGTAGCCTCCGGACCCTGACGGATCAGGTCTGCCAGTTCCTTTGTGGACAGTCGTGCTGCCGCATCCGCTCCGGAAAGCACACCATCCACCAGATCCCGCTTCTCCTCATGCAGTGCCAGAATCTGCTCTTCGATCGTGCCCCGAGCGATAATCCGGTAGACCATGACCGGTTTCGTCTGGCCGATGCGGTGAGTTCGGTCCGTGGCCTGATCTTCTACAGCGGGATTCCACCATGGATCCATATGAATCACATAGTCGGCCGCTGTGAGATTCAGCCCCGTGCCTCCCGCCTTAAGCGATATCAGGAAGGCATCACCCTCGCCGTTCTGAAAGGCTTCCACACGCTGCTGCCGCTGGGCGGGCGTCGTTTGCCCGTCAAGGTACTGATAGCTGATTCCGGCCGCATCACACGCCTTCGAGATCAGCGCCAGATGCGATGTAAACTGACTGAAGACCAGCGGTCGGCTGCCGCGTTCCTTCAGCTGCTCTAATCGCTCCATCAGCAACTCCAGCTTGGACGAAGAACCCTCCCACGTTTCATCCACAAGTCCGATGTGACACGACAGCTGGCGCAGGCGGGTGAGCATCTGCAGGACACGGAAACGCTGATCCTGGCTGAGCTGCTCACCGAGCGAATCCAGTTCCGTAACCGTCGCCAGCCGCATCCGGTCGTATCGCTGTCGCTCTTCCGCAGACAAATCGACGAGCAGATTTGTTTCCGTACGCGGTGGCAGCTCTTTCAACACTTCAGACTTGGATCGTCGCAGCACGAATGGCGCGATCACCCGTGCCAGTCCTTCACGTCGCTCCGGATTTCTTTCCTTTTCGATCGGTGCCGCAAAGCGACGTCGAAACTGTTCCCAGGATCCCAGCACCCCAGGAGAAATTGTGTGGAAAATACTCCAGAGCTCACCGAGGTGGTTCTCCATCGGGGTGCCTGTGAGCGCAAGTTTCCATTTTGCCGGGATACTCCGCACCGCAGCCGCTGTTTTGCTGGCACTGTTCTTCACGTTCTGAGCCTCGTCCAGCACCAGCGTTCCCCATTCAATTTCCTTCAGCAACTCAACTTCCCGCAGAGCAAGCCCGTAGCTGCAGATCACGAGGTCTCCGTCACCCACCTGATTCTTGAGATCCGGTCGATCTGAATCCCGGAAGAGCACCGGGCGCATCGAGGGCGTGAACCGTTCGCACTCCCGCTGCCAGTTGAATCCGAGCGATGTCGGGGCGATCACAAGTGTGGGGCCGCTTTCTACTCGCGTCAGCAGCATGGCCAGCGTCTGCACTGTCTTTCCGAGTCCCATATCGTCAGCAAGAATCCCTCCGATACCCCAGTGCGACAAACGACTCAGCCAGCGAAATCCCTCTACCTGGTAGTCGCGCAGGTCTGCCCTGAGTCCGGCGGGGGGCTCAGGGCAGATCTCCTTGAGTTCTTCCAGTCGTTCAAGGCACTTCTTCCAGTGTTTGTCGGACTCCGTTCGCACCTCGGCGCGCTCCAGCACGGTCATTACCCGCGCGGCGCTGGTATCCAGCTGGAGCTTCCCGCGAGCCTCGTGACTGACATCAGCCAGCCGCGTCAGTGCCGTCCGCAACTCCTCGGCCATGAGCGCCCATTTACCGGGCGACACTTCAACAAGTCCGCCGGAAGAGCGATTCTGCAGACCGGCCAGCAGGTCCTTCAGAGGAAACTCGGTGTCACCGATCGTGCAGCTGCCCTGGAGGCCGAACCAGTCGCGCTGACGAGCCACTGAAACCCGCACATTGGACGCAGAAACCCGACCGATCACGTTGAATCGATTCGCAGAATCGGCGTGCCAGAGGACCTTTAACTGGCCATCGGAAACGAGCTGCGCGGCGTCTGCCAGAATCCTGTCCGCCTCCGCTGGATCTGCGGTCCGAAAAACCCACGGATTCACACTCGAAAGTTCACCCAGCTTCAGCCGCTGTCGCAAATCCTCCGCCATCCGGACCTCAGTCGCCGCATCGCGCACCAGCTGGCTGGGCTTGCCTTCTGCTTCCACGAAACGTCGGATCTCACCCTCGCCCGGAAAATGCAGGCGCTGCTGCGAATCTTCCATCACCAGTGACAAGTCCAGTCCGGCGTTGCGTCGGAGGCACAGGAGCACAGCAGGGGTCGTGGGATCGGCAATCTCCGGACCTGCGACACTGGCCGGAAGATGTACAGGAATCCTTGAACTGAACTGCTGCAGGAGCGGCAGCATTTCCTGGACGAGTTGTTTCGGGAACACCGGGGGCGGATTCAGCTCCGTCAACAGCGAACTGCATTCTTCAGGAATGCGGAACAGGATCACTTTCTTTTGCGGTCTCATATCCAGCATGATCACGGCCCTGTTGACCGAGACCATTCGGGCTGTTCCCGTGCCTCCAGCCTCCAGCAGAGCGAGGGTGGCGGAATTTGTGATCCGCAATCCCCGCTCCTCTTCTTCCACAAACAACTCAAAAGGCCTGTCTTCAATCACGGCCGGCTCGCGATGCACAAGAAACCGGTCCGTCCCCTGCAGCAGACGCAACGCTTCCCCGTAGTCCAGGCCGGAATACAGCAGATCTCCAATCGAGCGCTCAAGTTCGGTCCAGCCGTCGCGGGACGATCCCATGAAGTTTTCCAGCGTCAGCTCTCGTCCCTTTGTCCAGCCCCCGGACTTTTTTTCCGTCGACAGCAGCGGACGCAGCTCCAGCCGACGCTGGCTTGCGTCCCATTCGAGGTTCCAGAGGTACCTGACGCGGGACGACTCGTCCGCAAGAACTTCAACGGGCGATCTTGCCTGTGATGATGCATGGACAATTCGCCGGAATTGCCGCTGCAGACTTTCCATCTGCTGCCGCATTCTGCGTTCCTGCAGGGGGGAGCCCATGAGCAGTTCTTCGAGGAAACTGCCGGGCTGCCGAGCCTGCATCAGCATTTCGCGCACCGCCGCACGGCTGTGTTGACACTGCGAATCCATACTGCAGGTGCAGAGACACCCAAACTGCAACTTTTGGCGATCAAAGTGAAACACCCCGTCGTGCTTCACCCTCTCGTTCCTCACTTCGAACTGGCAGGCACCCCCGAGATCAACCTCATGGAGAATCACCTTCCAGGGCTCTAAAGCCAGGGAACTGTTGCCGTTTACGACGGCGGAGGCGCGAACAGCTGAATCGAGAGCCGACTGCCAGGTGTGCAGCGTCGACGCGCCCGCAGCAGTCTCGGGACCGATGGACACACCGATGGACTCAAGTCGCTGTCGGAGCTTTTTCTGAGAACTGCGGTCCAGAACGTCGTCAATCGACGCGACACTCGCCTGCCGGTCTTTCTTTCGCGGCCGCCCTCCCGCCGGCGTTACCCGTGCGGCCGACGACTGATTGCTGCCCGCATTGCCTGATGACTGCCGGCCAGCCATCAGCTCTTCAAGCATCTTCTCTACGATATCTTTCATCGACATTCCGACCATTCTCCCGCTGGCAACGCCCACATCCCTGTCTGCGTACTTTCCGACGCCGGACCTGCGGACGACTTGATAGCTTCTCGACCTCTGAGGGGGATTGCAAGGAACCCCGCCAGAATTCTTCTGATGCGATGGAGGTCAGCTGTTCCTCTGCCAAAGCAGGCTCGCCTCCATGCAGGTCAGCGCCTGGAGCAGGTTTCCCTGAGTCCAGAGCAGGGGCGTAATGTCATTCGGAACCCACTCGCCCCGCTCAAAAAACCATGACTCCGGACACCGCAAGGCCGGAAAGCGACCGCCGGGACGTGTGAGCTGCGCGAGCGATCGCTGCAGTGCAGACACCTGGGCCGAAAGATCTGCATCGGCTCCGCTCTCCAGATACCGTCGCCCGTGGATGCACGACACAATCGGATCGAAAATACACCATTGCGCTTCGTATCCCGGCCGTAACAGCTGATCGCGCTGGCCCAGACTGTCACTGAAATCCGCCGTTCGCTGCTCCGCCGACAACAAGTCGCGGTAGTCCGCACACCAGTATGAATCTCCGGGGTAACGGCGAATCCCGTGATCACCCCGCAACTGTTCATCCACATCGGCCAGAATTCGCTCCTCCAGGTCCCGCTGACCCACCACATTGAGCGGATAAATCAGAAACAACAGCGCCGCGTCGTACCGCCGTGATTTGCCAGGATCGGCCTGAATGCACTCCGCCGGGAGTATTTCAAGCAGTGCCGTTTCGCAGCGCTGCATCAGAGCCTCCACGTATTCTGTGTCCACACCGTATTGCGTGCGCGCCAGCACACTTGCAATCGGCCGATGCTCCAGCAGAGTCCTCAATTCCCGAAGCCCCGCCAGCACACAGCCCAGACTCGATGCTGAAACTTTCCGTACCTCTTCCCAGTGACCGCTGTCCTCGTCCTGCCAGACCGCAATCGTTTCCCAATACCGCAGCAGCAGACTCAGCACGTCCCAGTCGGCCTGCTCAATCGTCATCGCCCCCGTACCGACCAGACGACAGGTGAGCCAGAGAAAATAGCCCAGGGCATCATTCTGAGCATGCGCCCACTTCTCCGGCAACTCGCTTAAATCAGCACCGTTGAAGCGAATGTGCGGCCGATTCATCGGCTCGCGAAAATCCGCCCGGCCCTCAATGATGTCCACAAATCGATGCCGATAACGCTGATAAAATCCGGCAATCGCCCGCATACAGGTCACCGGGACTGCGGTTCCCGAACCCGATGCCAGATGCGCCCACGCAATCTGCACGTTGTCCCGCACCCACACACTGCGATAACCCGAAACTTCAAAATCTGCCCCCTCACCCGCGGCAGCTGAAAATAAGCCCGTTGACAGACGCGGAAACGCAAACGTGCCCTGGGCTGCCAGAAAACCACGCAACCCCCTGATCAACTCCACCGTCACCGGTCCACTCAACCACTCCGACGATGGACGACCCGAAAAATTCGCCTCCATGACCTCTATGCCTTTCCCTCGAAAATCAGTTCACTCTGTAAATCTTCCAATATTCACCAGTCCACTCCGGAGCAGATGCAAACGGCTCCCGCCCCCGAATCAACACGTAATCACAGCCCGTCCGCAAGTGCAGCTCTCTCAGGTCCCCGGCATCGTATCTGCCATCGCGAAGACTCGCTTTTGACCACCCGTGCACCCGCCAGAGTCGCTCATCCCACTCCACAATACCCGCCGGATCCTGCGGACAATCCTTGTAACACACGTACTCCGCCCGATCCGACAACCACTTAAAGGCAAAAGACTCCCGCGGCGTCAGTACCAACGACGATTTCCCGGTGTTCTCCCGCAACCAACCACACGCCGCCTGCCAGTCCCTCCACCCGGCACTCGTGTAACCCGCCGGTGCCACAGGACGCTTCCAGAGCGATAATCCACATGCACTCACAAACAACAGCAGACAAACTGTCCACGGCAGCCATGAACCATGCGATTCGTTGCCGCTCTGAGCCACCCGCGTTTCAGCAGGGGACTGCAGACGCCGTCCGAACCCCGACGCCGTGATCACAACCATAATCGCCGCCACCGTCGGCAACATCCCGTCAAAAAAACGAAAGGGATAAAACCGCAGCAACTTCCCGCGCCACTCCCACCCCGTCATTTGCTCCACGGGAGCTCCATGCCAGCCCACCAGAATTCCCGCGATCGCCGCTGCCAGTGCAGCTACCAGCACCCGCTGCAGACGCTCCAGTGACTCATCCTGCCCGCAGCCGCCGAACACTGAGGAAATCCGCAGACCACGCTGCAGCCACAAAGCGGGCACAAAGACGATCAGCAACAGGCATGCAGCGTAACACCACTGCTCTGTGGTGATCGCCATGGGATCCAGATGGTGCCGCAGCCGCCAGAAGACCTGTACGAATATCGCCCGCTCCTGAATTGCATCCGGTACTCCGGCAGACAGCAGGAAGCGCAGAGCAGGGAGCAGTCCGGGGAGTGCTGCCAGAATAGCCGCCGTACCAAATACGCTTAAAGTGGCCGCCTCTGCCCGGATCCGCCCCGGAAAGATCCGGCCCGAAGAGAACAGCCGCAGGAAGGACGCTCCACCAACACCCAGACCAAACCAGCCACCAACCACCGGGTGGAGTGCCACGCTCGCCCCGCAGCACACACCTGCCAACACCAACTTTCGCAGACACCAGCTTCTGCAGCCATTAATCCACAAACCCAGCGCTGCCCAGCCCAGTCCCCATGCCGGCACCTTCGATTCATAGCCCCCCAGAATCCACTCGCCCGAAAAACTTCCGGATTGAGACAGCAGCGCAAAGACCGCCGCAGCAGCCACTTTCTGCCAGCCCCGAAGTCCCACCGCGCCGCACAAAAGACTCCACCCCGCCGCCAGCATCAGGGCAGACAGCACCCGTCCCACAACAGCCGTGCCGGAAAATGAAATCCACTGTGTCAACCAGCCGGTCAGCTGAAGAAAACACCAGTGAACATTCGAAGACTGCAGGAAGAAATCACGCGCGCACCAGTCGGGATCGACGAGCGATCGAGCCTTGCTGATGTAGTGCGGCTCATTCACTCCCGGGTTCGGCACACCCAGAAACGACACACCGGCAAATAACAGCCATGTCAACAAAATCGGCCACTGCATGGCAACCTGCCAGCGTGGCCGAAGGCGAGAACCGTCGAGATCTTCAGGTCTCACGAAGTCTTTCCCGGTGCTGCCTTCCCGGAAGCCTTCTTTGCTGCGGACTTCTTAGCAGCTTTCTTCACTGCTTTGGTCTCTGTGGCACCCGCTTCGCCAGCGTCTGTCTGCCCCTTGCCTTTGCCCTTGCCAAACACGCGATCCCAATTCTTCCAGAATTGAGGCGTCGTTCCTGTTCGCACAATCGGTCCACTCATCGACATCGTCTTTCATGAATTTAAGTCAAAAAGGGCAAACGCCCACTCAGTCAATCACGAACGGGCTTGTTGGCCCTCAGCAACGGAGTGTGATCAGACCGGCCTGCATCGTCAAGGAAAGTCTGGCAACACAAGGAATTCCTGCCGACAACGCTGGTCACTCGTGTTTGCCGGATACGAAGAGCCCGACAAGCGTCGGGCTCCCGCAATGCAGGTCTTCGGGAGACTGAGCGATTCGCAGTGAGCAGGGCAGGGCAGGGCAGGGCGGTTACCCCAGCGTTGCAATCGACACATCTCGCGTCATTTGTCAGATGCAGATGATCAGCAACACAGCCCCGGAGGCCGCCTTACTCGCCCTGCATCGTCTCGCGGAATGTTCGCACGGCCGACTGCAGGGCGCTGAGCGATCGAGCGAACACCGAGTTGAACTGTTCCGGAGACGACAGAAACAGCTCGATACTGGCCCAGGTATCTTCCTTCACCGGGAAGACCTTGGCCACCTTGGTCTTTGCAGTGGCAACCGACGCCGCACGAATCACACGCTCGCGCTCAACATCGTCATCAATCGACCAGAAATTCGGAAACACCAGTCGATAAAACTGTTCGTCGTTTTCGTCCAGAATCACGAAATACGATCGCCCCTCGGCCTTGAACAGGATGTCCCCGTCATTGTCAATGGTGGGAACGTAGCCCTCAGACCTGACGTGCTCCATGATGACAGAAATGCGCTCTGCTTTACTCATGACATTCTCCAGTGATTCGGACGCGTCAAAACCCCAGTCTCCTCCGGGCACATCCGGCGGAGTGACCTCAACAGGCTGCTCACGCCGCCAACCCGCCGCTGTCCAGCGAAATCGCTTCATGGTCATCCCTTTTCTGCCCGGAACTTTCAGGTACCAACAATGGAAAGACGGGATGCAGATGGAAATGTTCAGATTTCCCTGCAAAAATATCGGCGTCTCGTCGGAAATTTTAACCCCTTCGCCCCGCCTTCATCCCGATCCACTGCGAATTCCGCTGCATCCCCCCTCGCCGCATCACTTCCCGAACGCACGACTGATCGAACGTTCCGCTGTGGGAAAGTCGGCCGGAATCGGGATGGTTACTTTCCCGGTTGCCGCCCATTCCGTTCCCCGCAGGAGCGTTGTGATGAAGCCGACACATTCCTGAGAATACTCTGCGTGTCCCATCGGCGTGTGAAACACGCGACCTTTACCATAGTCAATCGTCATCAGCATCGGTTCGTGCCGACCCGTAATCTGAGATTCTGCGGTGGCCAGGATCCGCATGTTCTTTGCCGGTCCCCGCAGTTTGTCGTACAGCTCGTCCTTCGCATGCATCCATTCCCGCGGCATGCCCTTCACAATCGGATGCTCCGGCTCCCGAATGATCACCGGAAACTCCAGCTGCGGGCCGTGGTTGCCGCCATTCCCGGGACTTGTGTCGCGCACCAGCTGCCCCTGAGCGTCAAAGTAGACGTACGGCCCGTCCTTCTCCGTCCGCCCGCCCCAGCCGCCAAGGCCGATCATTTCGTTATACGCCGGCCATTCCGGAAAGGAATTGTCGGCCGCGTGCACCACCACAAAGCCACCGCCACCGCGAACGAAGGCTTCGAAGTTCGCCTGAGTCTCTGCGGGCCACGGAGCAGCACCGTGCCCGAAATTGCTGAGCACCGCAGCATACCGGCTGAATTCCGGCCGGAAATTCGGATCCGTCCCTTTCGGCGCTGCAGTCGCCACGTCGACCTGAAAACGACCCGATTGCTCCAGCCAGCCTTTCATCATCTGAGTCGTTTTCGGCCAGACACCATGATTGTTCTGACCATCCACAATCAACACCCGGATCGGCTCTGCCGCCGACAAATTCGCCGACCCCCGGATCCCGCCGACAGCCAGCAGTGCTGCCAGCAACCATCGCATGCCGCTGAATTTCACAGACATTCCTTACCCCCTGTTCGCAACAAAACCAAAGAGATGCCTGAAAGAATATCGTCCCACCACCACCGAAAGCAACTCTCCCACCACTCCCGCTGATCCTGCAGGACCGGTTGTCCCCCTGTCGTTTGGAGGGCTGGCTCAATTTCGGTATCATCGCGCCCACCAAACCGCAGAAACGCTCACCCCAGAACGGACGCATCTCATGGCTGACCCTGCTCCTGCTGCTGCCCCCGCCACTTCTTCCGGCCGCCCGTTTGCCCATCTGCACTGCCATACGCATTACAGCCTTCTGGATGGAGTCAACCGCATTCCGGATCTTGTGTCGCACGTGAAGTCGCACGGCATGAATTCCATTGCCATCACTGACCATGGCAATCTGTACGGGGCGATTGAATTCTACAACACGTGCAAGGCCGGAGGTGTCAAACCCATCCTCGGCTATGAGGCCTATGTGGCCCCCGGTGTGCGGACTGATCGCAGCGCCAGCCGACAGAAGGAAGCGGCCACCCACCTGACACTGCTCGCCATGAATCGCAGAGGCTTTGACAATCTCATCCGCCTGTCGTCAGCCGCCTACCTCGAAGGCTTCTACTACAAGCCCCGCATCGACCGGCCGCTGCTGGAAGAATGCAATGAAGGCATCATCTGCCTCTCCGGCTGCGCCTCGTCCGAACTTTCCCGACTGCTCCTTGCCGACAACATGGATGAAGCCCGCCGCCTTGCGGAATGGTATGTCCGTGTCTTCGGCGACCGCTTCTATCTTGAAATCCAAAACTCCGGATTCGAAATCCAGCGACAATGCCTGGAACGAACCGTCGACCTGGCTCGTGATATGGGCCTTCCACTGGTAGCCACCAACGACGCGCACTACCTCACTCAGGCTGACGCCAAAGTTCAGGATGTCATGCTCTGCGTCAACACCCGCACCACTGTTGACGACGAAAAACGGATGAAGATGGAGCACGACGGTCTGCATGTCTGCCCGCCGGAAGAAATGTACGGTCGCTTTCCGGGACTTGAAGACGCCGTCGCCCGGTCTCAGGAGATCGCCGACCGCGTCGACCTGCAGCTGGGTGATCGCAAGCTCTACCCCGTCTTCCGCCCGCCCAATGGCAACACCGACATCCAGTATCTCCGGGATCTTTGTCGCGATCGCATGTACGAACGCTACGGCGACGAACTCACCGACGCCCACTGGAAACGGCTCGATTACGAACTCAGCGTGATCGAATCCAAAGGCTACGCCAGCTACTTCCTGATCGTCTGGGACTTCGTGGAATTCGCCCGTCGCAACGGTATCCCCTGTGGGGCCCGCGGTTCGGCCTGCGGGGCAATCGTGGCCTACCTGCTGCGCCTCGGCGACGTCTGCCCGCTCAAGTATGACCTGCTCTTCGAACGATTTCTCGACCCCAGCCGTAACGAACCCCCCGATATCGATATCGACTTCTGCCGCGACCGCCGACAGATGGTGATCGACTACACCAAAGCCAAATACGGCGAACGCAACGTTGCTCAGATCGGCACCTACGGCACACTCAAGGCAAAGAACGCGATCCGCGACGTCGGCCGCGCCCTCAACGTGCCCCTGGCACGCGTGAACGAACTTGCCAGGATGGTCCCCGACACACTCAATATCCGCCTCAAGGATGCGATCGAGGAAAGTGCGGATCTGAAAACCGCCCGTGATACCGATCCCGTGGCCCGCAAACTGCTGGAATTCGCTATCGCCGTCGAAGGACTTGCCCGCAGCGCCGGTACACACGCCGCCGGTGTCGTTATCGCTGACGTGCCGCTGGATACCGTACTGCCCCTGCAGACCATTACCGGCAAGGAAGACATCATCACCCAGTGGGACGGTCCTACAGTGGAAAAAGTGGGACTCCTGAAAATGGACTTCCTCGGACTCCGCAACCTCACCATCCTCGATAAAGCCGTCCAGAACGTCAAACGCAGCCACCCCGATTTCGACCTCGAACAGGTCAAAACCAATCTCACCGACCAGCGCACGTTCGCTCTTCTGCAGCGCGGTGAAACCAAAGGCGTTTTCCAGCTCGAATCCGGCGGGATGCGGGACCTGCTCACCAAGATGAAGCCGGACTGCTTCGCCGACATCATCGCCACCTCCGCTCTCTATCGCCCAGGCCCTCTGGAAGGCGGCATGGTGATGGAATATGTGGACGTCAAGCACGGACGCAAACCACCCCGCAAAGTCCATCCCACCGTCGATGAAGTGCTGTCAGAGACCTACGGTGTGATGGTCTATCAGGAACAGGTGATGCGGATTCTGAACCGCGTCGGCAACATCGAACTGTCCAAAGCCTACAAGTGCATCAAGGCGATCAGCAAGAAACAGGAAAAGGTCATCACCGGGTTCCACTCGGATTACATCACCGGCGCCGTCAGCAACGGCATTCCCGAACAGGTCGCCCAGGAACTCTGGAACCTGATCGTTGCCTTCGCCGGTTACGGCTTCAATAAATCTCACTCCACGGCCTACGGACTGATTGCCTGGGAAACCGCTTTTCTCAAGGCCCACTATCCCGTCGAATTCATGGCTGCTCTGCTCAGCTGTGAAATGGAAAGCACCGAACGCATCAGCGAACACGTCGATGACGCCCGGCGGATGAAGATCGAAATCCTGCCTCCCGACATCAACCGCTCCGAAGTCGACTTCGGTATCGTCGATGACAAAATCACGTTCGGCCTTGGAGCCATTCGCGGCGTCGGAGAAGCCGCCGTCAGAGCCATCGTCGATGAACGACTCGCCCGCGGTCCCTTCCGCGACGTCTTTGACCTTGCCGAACGCGTCGACCCCAAAATGCTCACCAAAGGCGCCATCGAAACGCTCATCAAAGCGGGCGCCCTTGATTCTTTGCCAGGCAACCGCGCCCAGCAGCAGACCGTTGTCGAACGCGCCGTTCAGTCCGCCGCCTCAAAACAAAAGGACAAAGCCCGCGGCCAGAAAAGCCTCTTCGGCGGTGATGACGAGGATGCTTCACCCGGACAACCCGGTTCTGCTCCCGTCGCCTCACTCCCCGATGTCCCCGACTGGACTCACGCCGTCAAACTCCAGCACGAAAAGGACACCATCGGCTTCTACCTCACTTCACATCCGCTCACCCAGCATGCCCGACGTGTCGAACGCTATGCCGTCAACCGCAACTCAGAACTGGCAAACCTGGAAGATGGCGCCCAGGTCACAGTCGGCGGTATGATCTCTTCCATCAAACTCGCCAACGCCAAAAAACCAAGCCGCAATAACCACACCCGATACGCCAACTTCGACCTCGAAGATCCCTCCGGAATCATGCGCTGCATCGCCTGGCCCGAAGACTACGCCCGGTACGAAGAAGTCATCAAATCCGAAAACGTCGTCATTGTCTCCGGCAAAGTCGATCGTCGCAGTCGTGAACCCAATCTGATCGTCAATCGGATCCATACCCTCGATCAGGCCGATCGCGAATTCACCGCTCAAATCGCCATTCGACTTGAAAAAGGCCTGCACACGGCCGCTGAAATTCAGCGCGTGCGCGGACTGATCTCGCGGTTCCCCGGCAACACCGATGTCATCCTGCTGGTCGATTCATGGGCTGAAAACAGTCGCAGAAAGCCAGGGGCCGAATCGCTGTCCGCCAGCGACCCTGGCCCCGCCAGACTCCGCTATGTCCTCACCACCGGCACCGACTGCCGCGTCAACATCGGCCCCGATTTCCTGCAGGCTCTCACCGATATCGTCGGCGAATCCAACTACGATCTCAAAGCTGCAAAAACCCGAAAACCAGCAGGCCAAAGCGTTGGCAGATGATTCACCATTTGCGGAAATGGTGATAACAGTTGTTGCACTTGAAGTGTTTTGTCAGCAGTCCCTTCGCCACCGGCATCGCTGCCTTCGCAGCAAGTCCCAGCAGTGATTTGGGTGGAAACACGCGCATTGTCGTCATCGTCACACGATTCTCCTGCGGCGACTGAGTCCAGCTGGAGATTTCAGAAACGTTGCTGGAATGACAATTGGGACAGGCCATGACAGGAACTCCTTTCTTAAACACGGAAACATCGTCTGCAGTCTCTATCCCCCGGTGACATCACCGGGAGCGTCTGCTTCAACATTCTTCAACAACTGATCAAAGCCTTTCAGCTGCGCACGGAATTCTTCGCGGCGTTTAATCCACTCAGCGTTACTTCCATCGGCATCCCTGAATTCCAGCGAAATACTGTCTGTCGGATCCTGATTGTCCTTGCGGAATTGCGTGAATAACACACTGGGCCGCCTTCGCTCCAACGTCGCATCCATCGTCAGTAACGAACGCAACTTCTCACGCGTTGGCGAAAGCCTCATCGTTCCCCTGCCGGATGGATAGCTGCCCAGCGTATAGACGCGATCGTCAATCTCCAGCTCCACGATCTCACTGTGCAGCAGATCCAGCACACGAAACATTTTCTCAGCCGACTTCCCCTGTTTTTGGCCGCGTAAAGTCAATTCCATCCTGTGAATCCGCAGCAGCAACTTCCCAGCCAGCAAATTATCAAGCCCGCTTAACAGCACCTGTAAATCGCCAGCCAAAAGGTACGGTCCCTGAGGATTCTCGCCACCCAGATTCCGGATCGCAGCAAATGCGTCTCCCAGAGAATCAGCGGTGAAGATCTGGCGCCATTCCACAGCTTCAGGCACTTCATTTTTCGTTGCACCTGCAGCCGAACTGACTGCCACATCCAGCAGAGCCATCTCATTCAGAAAGTCGGTTTTCCCATTCCAGTCGTCTGTCTGATATCGAAAAATACGCGCTGCATTCCTGACCAGCTGACTGTCCCTTGCCTTTCGCAGGGCAAGCCGCAAGTCCTGATCAAATCGCTTCCGTACAGCAGGTATCCTCGCTGCCAGCCCGGTGTCTCCCAGGAAGTCCTGAGACCCGGCGGCTTCGCCCAGCCGCTTCAGGTGCGTGGCTGCCGCTGCCCAGTCTGTCTCCACGTCGTTCGGCTCAGCTGCCCTCGGCTCATCTGCCCTCGGCTCGTATCGCCACAGATCTCCAAGCCAGTCGGCAATGTTCTGCCCGTCACTGCTGCTTCCGGCAGATCCCTGGCGTTTGATCCACTCAGCATTCAGCCTTCCAATCGCTTCACCAACCGTCAGTTGCTGTCCCTTCCATTCCCCAAGCACCACTGTGAGGGGCTTTTGTGTCTTTTGAACAGACGCAGGTGGCGTGGCAGTGTGGGGGCTGAGTTTTCCTGCAGACTCTGGTGTCACCCGCTGCAGACCCATGCCCGTGTCGGCCTCTTTGGGTGGCGACTCCAGCGTCTCCTGAACGTCTGCAGCCACATCGTGCGGCTTCCCGCCGGGAAGCGAAATCCAGTACCCCAGCAGGCTCAGCAGACCGGCAGCAACAACAGCAAATATTCGACCTCGACCCGGTGGATCAGATATCGTCGGCCGTCCGCCGGTTGTCATCTGCTCCAGCGCCTGCGCAGCGGGAAGGTGCGCAACCCTGAGTTCCTCCTCCCAGCCCCCCAGCCTGCCTGAAACCACCGGGCCACACTCGCGTCCCGTCGTCTGCGGCACGTCCGGCAGCAGATCATCAAGACTCTGGATCAGTTGTTCCAGTTTCCATTCAAGACGTTCCCGACGGCTGGCGTCGAGGTCTTCAAGTTTCACGTTCACCAGCACCAGCCGCGCGGAACCCCGTCGGCCCGTGTCCGCCTGGAGCACATCCCGGCACACATAAATATTGGTGCCCTCAGCCCCCGAGCCGTTGCGGGGGACGGCATTCTGCGCAGCTTCCGCCAGCAATCGCCGCTGCCGGGAAACGGCCGAAAGCAGCAACGTAAAGCCGTTTCCACCGTACGGCACCTCCGCCATCAAAAATGCACCGCTCACAGCAGCTCCTCGTCAAGCAGTTTCGGGGGATCACCGGCAGCTGTCAGCTGAATCTTTCGAATCCCGGCATCCACCTCCGGGGTCACTGTCAGGACAACTACGTTGCTCGCAGCACCCGAATCACCATTGCGGACAGACAACGTCTGCGGCTCAGCGGACCCTATCTCACTCAGCTTTCCAGACAACAAGTACTCACCAAGCGCGGTTGTGGACGGATCATAGAGGCGGTAGGACACCGTGAACGAAACCCGAAGGGTTGTTGTCTGTTCCGGAGCAAGGCCGGACAATCGCCCCGAGAGACCGGTGATGGACGTTCCTGCCGAAATATCCGCAACAGTCTTTGAAGCAAGCTTGATCGAGTCCTGCTTCAGATCCACGGTCAGATCGGGGTCGTTGAAGTAGTTGCCGCTGTGATAATTGATCACTAGCCGACTGACATCGACTTTCCAGTTCCGTGGCTCTTTCAGCCATGCCAGATACTTCAGCTGCTTCTGTACCAGCGTCGCCTGGAATCCGGCATTTTCAGTTTGCTTAAGGTACTCTGTCAGCGTTGCTGCGTTTTCAGGATCTCTCGTACACAGCGTATAGTAGTGGTGGTCTTTCATTTTCCGACAGTGCTCTTCCCACAGCCCGCACAGCGTTTCCAGGCGTTCAGCATCCAGCAGCCCCTGCAGCTGGGACCTGTAACCCTGAACAAGGCTGTTCGCGGCCGTGAAGTCCGGAGTTGATCGCTGCAGCAGATTCCTCACTGCACTACTCATCACCCGCGGCGCCTGCTCAGCAAACCGGCCGCGAAGCTGGGCCTGCTGGGCTGCATCCCTGCAGGCTGTCACTTCACGACCAGCCTCCACCACGCTTCCCTGCTGCAGCAGACGATCCATGTCAGCCTGACGCCGGACATAATCTGCCCCATGTCTGAGCAGCATCAGTCGAGTTTCCACAGACGCTGCGGCCAGCTGCTGACGCTCCAGTGCCTGAACGCACCTCTCAGCAATTTCCAGTTCTTTCAGGTCGGCAAGGATGCGATCAACCATCACCTCCTCCGTCGTTTCGCCGGCCTGCTTTTCGAGTTCCTGAATCCGCGAGATCAGCCGTTCTTCCGACTCTATCGCCCGCAAGCGCTCCTTCACAGACGCATGAAAGTCAGCCGCTTCCGACTGCGGCTGCACAACCAGATAGGAGAGCAGTCGTCGCCAGACGGGATACGCATACCCGCCGACCCATGCTTCCGCCTCCAGCAGTCCGGCTTTCGAAACAGGAGTCGCCGATTCTGCAGCGGCAGCATCCAGGAGCGGACCAAAACGCGCCCACTCCCGACTGTCCAGGTAAGCCGTCAGCAGCATCGTCAGCATCGCCAGCAGCAGCATGGTGGAACTGACTGCAATGGAAAAGGCCCCGGCCAGCCATTGCAGCAGACGCCCTCGAACACCCCCCAGAAGCACTGGAAAACGATGCGGGGGCGAGTACAGCTTTGCCAGTCGCTGATGCTGGCGGTACAGCCGCGGCAGCGTACCGTCAACCAGAGCCTGTGCATGCCATGGACGGAGCTCCCGTGCCGCTTCCTCCAGCCGCCGCAGCCCCAGCGCATCGCTGGTCTGCGCAAGCCACACAAATGGATCCTCCAGTCCATAAGATCCCAGCGGGTCCAGCCGCCGCGGACGCTCGATCACCGTGCCGTCAGGCTGAGTCTCTGCAACACAGGGCCCCAGAGCACTGACACAGAACGTGCGGAAATACTCTTCTCCACCTGCAACCGCCTGCAGCGCTAGTGCCAGCGGCACCTGAGGTACCTGGGGAGTCTGGCTGAAGAACTTTTTCAGGCTCTCCTGCAGTGTTCTTTCAATCTCCAGCCGCTTTTCGTCCCGTTCCGCTTCTGACAGGTCCGGACGAACCGCATCCTGCAGCAGCGGCGTCAGTTCAGCAGCATCCACCATTCTGTCCCATTTATTCAGCAGCAATGCAATAGGAAACGGTCCGGCATTCCGCTTCCGCCGCTGTTCCGCCACCGCGGGCAACTGCTGCAGGAGCAAATTCAGATGACGGGAGAGCCGCTGATTTTGCTCCTCCGTCGTCGTCGCCTCAGCCAGAATCAGTAAACCATCACAATCCTCGAGGTGAGCCATCAGCTTCTCTGCAAAGGTTGTGTCATTATCCGGATTGATCAGCTCACCGCTGTAGTCGATCAGTTCCGTAAAGAAAGTGCCGGGACCGTCCGTCCAGTCAGCCGGCACGTCACTCTCACCTTCCACCTTTGTGAACTGATACAGCAGCCTCATCGGGTCGCGCAGCTCCGTGGCCACGGGAAGGCTGCCGCCTGCGACCAGTGCAACCTGCTCCTTGAGCATTTCTTTGCCGCGATAGCGGGCCAGCAGCGGATTGTCTGCCGCGAGCGACGCATTCTGGTCCACCTGGGGGCTGTTTTTGTGGTCCGAAATCCAATGACAGGTGTAACCGCGCGGATTGGCCAGTCGCATCATCGCCAGAGCCGTCAGGATACACGTCTTGCCGGATGATCTTCGGCCGTAGACTGCCAGCCTGCGGAGTTTGGGACTGCCCGGTGGCAGCGTCATCCCGGAATATTTCACTGCTGTCTGTTTCATTACTCTGCCTCCCCGACTGTTGTGACTGAATCCAAAAATCCGCCCGCTTCCGGATGCTGCAGCAAAAGCCATGCAAACAGCAACCGGCTCGTCAGCAGCCGCCTCTCCTGCGGCTTCAGGTCCGTGCCCGATTCCATCAGCTTCTGCATCAATTCCGCCATCAGGTTCTGGTACCCCGGATCTGCCAGTGGCCGCCGCAACCGGGGTACACAGCAGCGAAACCCATCCTGAAAACGCAGACACAGAAAATTCGTATCTGTTTTCAGAGCCACTCGCCCCTGCTTTGGCTGCGGGCTTGCGGACACAAAGAACTGCCAGACACGCTGACTGTCAAAGGCACGTTCGTGACGCTGCTGATCAATACTCTCGTGCACACCCTGCCAGATCAGCACAAAGGCCTTGACCATGTCCCGCGGACTTCGAAGGGCCCGGTGCAGCTCGTCCTGAGTGACTCGTTCTCCACCGCCTTCCCTGATTCTCGCCAGCAGTTCCGCACGCGCCGCCTGAACGGCTTCATCACCCGCCTCCAACCCGATTTTGAACCCTTCAAGAATCGGCACGACCGCAGCTGATGCCCCCATCGACGCGAGGGTTGCAGCGTCCTTCAGTCCCTGAATCACCACCCGCGACCACTCGTCCGGATAGACACGCTCGCCGGAGATGGCTTTCCAGCCGATCTTGAAATACACCACCGGAGTCCGATCAAGAAATCCTTCCTCAGGTCTGTTCAGATCCCGTCGAATCAGGTCGTCATCCAGCAAAGCCAGTCTCTCAGCGGTCTTTTCTGCAACACCCTCGCCCGGATCCTTCAGCAGCAGCGCACACAGGATCGCCAGCTCAGGCTCCGTCAGTCGCCGACTCAGCAGGCGACCGAAATCGGCGTTCCTTCGCAATTCGGGTCTTGAAAGACATTCAATGGCTGCTGTGCGGCGTTCCAGCAGCAGCTCAGTGGCCGCCGCATGTGCTGCGACGGGCAGGGCAGACAGCCCCACAAAGACCTCACAGACGCCCGGCGAGTACAGCTCAAGAAGCTCGCGGCCGCGGTCCAGCTTCAGCATTTCCCAGCAGCCCGCCTCACCGTAATACTCGTAACGCAGCCGCACATCCCGTTCTCTGTACGTCAGATCGCGAAACGCCGGCCAGATTCGCACCAGAAAATCCCGGCGAAACTCATCATCACGCTCCAGCAGCGGCAGAATTGTACTTTGACCCTGCATCAGGGAAACCGCCAGCATTTCCATGCACTGCTCAGGATCACTGATCTGCAGCACCTGCCGCAGCCACTCACTGTACAACCGGCCCGCAGCCCCCTCCGGCAACTCAAACAGCAGCTGTTCCGCCCCCACCCAGTCACGCTCGCGCATACTTCGCAGCACCGGACGATACTCATCCAGCAGCCGTACCACCTGCGGCAACAGATCAGGGTCGGCAAACCGTACGAGCAGGTCATCGGTCAGACCGGGATCCTGATCATCGGCGAGTATCCGCAGCCACTGCGTCTGATTCTGTTGGGCGAAGAAAGACGGCTGAATCAATGCCCCCGCCAGATGCGGTCGCTGCCGGACACTCGCGTCAGGAACTCGCTGCTGAAGCTGCTCCAGACGCTGCCATGTCCGCGCCGCAAAACCGGAATCCCGCTTTTCCACCACAGCCAGCACTGGTTCCGTCACAGCGGCCAGAACCTTTGCTGTGTCTTCCCTCCAGCCGGCCCTGACCAGCCTCGCTGCGCCCGCAGACAACTGCGTTTTCTGAGCAGTCGCGGCGCCGGACCTGACGGCCCCGCCTCCACGGCTGCCCCGATTTCCACCGGTCGTGCCCCAGACTGTCAATCCCGCAAACAGGATCACCGACAGCACCCCAGCCACCGCTACCGCCCATGGCCGCGTATACCAGCGGGTTTCGGCGGGCGTCATTCCCGCAGACGTCACGGAGCTCTTGTTTTCAGACCCGGCGTTTTCACCTGGAAGCACCTCTCGTGAATTCGACGCCACCCATTTCTCCAGCTCATCCGCCAGCTCCAGGACCGAAGAGAATCGGCTCCGCGGATCGCGGCGGATCGCCCGCATGCAAATCACATCCAGCACTGTGTCCACCCGCACAAGCTCCCGCGGACGCTGCGCATCCCGACGAAGAACCCCGTCAGTCTCGATCGGCCCCTCGCCTGTCTGATACGGTAAGCGCCCCGTCAAACACTGGTACAACGTCACCCCCAGAGAAAACACGTCCGCACGCTTCCAGACCTGCAGGTCATCCTCGCCTGGAATTGCCAGCGTTTCATCCAGAATCTCCGGGGCAATGTAGCCGCGCGTCCCCAGCACAGGCCACTTTCGCTCAGCTCCACGATGCACCAGATCATGCTCCACACGACGCGCCAGCCCGAAATCACCCAGGGCCGGGCGACCATCTTCCGGAAAAAAAATATTGGCCGGCTTGATGTCACGATGCACCAGTCCGTGCTGCCGATGCACCTGATGCAGGCTGCGGGCAATCACACCAATCTGTTCCGCAGCCTGAACCTGCGACAAGGGCCCCTCCACCAGACGTTCCGCAAGACTTCCACCCGGACAGTATTCCATCGTGAAATACGGCCAGCCGTCCGATTCATCGCAGTCAATCACCCGCACAATTCCGGGCCCCGCGGCCTGCAGGAGCAACCTTGCCTCTGTCCGAAACTGGTTCACAGCCAGAGGATTCTCTCGCAGCTCCGGATGCAGCGCCTTGAGCACCTGCAATTGCTCCAGACGCCGATGACGAACCAGAACCACCAGTGCCATGCCACGAGCATTCAACTGGCGAACAAATTCAAATCGGTCAACAGGAATCACAAACGTCCGCCGATCCCTCTCAGAACGAACCGCCAGATCCGTCGGCATCAGACCTCGGAAAGGCCTCGGCAGGTCTTTGAGTCCCAGTTCGTCCAGCCAGCTGCGAATCTCGGCCGCCAGCTCAGGATCGTCAAACACAAATCCCAGAACCTCATAAACGGTCTGAGACTCCGATAAATCCACGCCGCCCGCACCAGCCAGACGCTCAAACCACAATTTCAATCCATGCACAGCCACCAGAGAACGCACCACACTGTTCTGCGGCAGTGCTTCCTGCAACGTTTCCCGTTTCAGGACCGCAGCCCCGAAACATTCCCGCTCAAGTACACCGCAGTACCGCTCGTAATCACCGCGGACATCGCTGGTCAGCGCTGCAACTCGCCCTGCAAATGGTTCACCCATCTCAACGCCTCCCCTTCTCTTCGTGACTCAGGCAGGATCCCCGTCCCGTTCGTAAAGCCGCCGCACCATATCCCGAAATCTCGCTTCAATACGCTGCACGGCCGCCCGGTGAAGACCCAGTCGCTGAGCTGTCTCCTGTTGAGTCAGACCGTCAAATCGGTACCCCATCGCCTGCCGCTCAGACTCAGGTAGTCCCTGTAAGACTGAGTCAACAACTTCCCGAAGTTGCGCAGGAAATTCAGAAATTTCTTCCGCAGCGAACTGCTCCAGCAGATTCTGACCGTCTCGCCCGATGCCCCTGGCCACCTGCGACTGCAGCCGCTTCCCGCGCCGCCGCTGCCGCTGCATTCGATTGTAAGCCACCCGAACAAGGCCCACGGCCAGTTCTTCCGGGCCTGCTGCGGCACCTGATCGCTCCCGACTCTGCTCCCGCTCAAACTCTGTAATCGCCGATACGACAGCCCCGAGAACTGCTTCTGAATCGTTGTCATTGAAGCGCTTCAACGCTGACAATCGGGCCGCACAAGCCAGCAACTCGCCCGCCTGCTCACCCGGCGCCTGATCTGCCCGTGACCTCTCTGCCAGTAACCTCAGCGACTCGACCACCAGCGGAAGCACCCGCTGGACTATTTGTTCTGCCGTCCAGTGCGATCCAACCATCAGCTCCCCCCCGAACCTGCTTCTTCAGGATGCTCTCAGTGCTCTCCGCGCTCTCAGTGGCGATAAAATCTGACCGGACAAGCGGTTGCCATTGTGGTTACGACGCCTATCCACACAGGCCCCACCATGACTCTCGATTTTCACCCCACAATCCACACAGAGTTACTCGTATCTGAACATTCAGGCTGCTAAAATCCGCCTGGGAGCTTGCCTCCGCCACACAATCCTCCCTGCGTTAAACCCAACACCGTCCACGGAATCCCCAAGATGCTCGACGACGGCCCCGCCACAAGCGGTTCACTGCTGGATCGGCTGCACACCTGGAGCGACCACTCCGCCTGGCAGCGATTCTTCACCAGCTACAACCCCCTCCTTGAAGCCTGGACCCGTCCGCGCCTTCAAAACCCGGCCGATGCTCAGGAACTCGTTCAGCTCGTCTGGTGCGAACTCGGCCGACGACTCCGTTCTTTTCAGTACAACCCCGGTCGCTCCTTCCGCGGCTGGCTCCGCTGCCTGCATGCCTGTCGACTCAGCGACTTCCGCAAAACAGAACGCCGCCGCATCGCCCGCGAACTCCGGTACGCAGCCGAATCAACTCCCCCGCTGACACACCTTCCCGCCACCACTGCCGCACCCGCTCCGGATTGCCCCTGTCGTCAGCAACAGCTCGAACGTGCCAGCCGTATTCAGGCCGCAGTTCGTAAACGCGTCAGTGCAAGGTCATGGGAGATCTTCCATGACATCGCCATTCTTGGACTCGAAATCTCCGAAACAGCCACCCGGCACCAGATGCGCTACGCTTCGGCCTGGGCGGCCTTCTCACGCGTGCATCACATGCTCCAGCAGGAAGCCGCCCGCGAGGACTCAGCATGAATTCCGCCAGCGCCCCATGCCCCCGCGCCGGCGAACTCCCGCAACTTGAAGATGACCACCTCGATCCCCGCCTTCGCGAACAACTCGACCATGCTCTGCGGCGTCTTCTGAAGGTCCCGCTGCCACTCGCTCATGTAGCGGTCGTCCTCGGTCATCACCTTCTGAAACTGCGTCGGGTCCTTCTGCACGCGCGCGTCCTTGCTGACCTCGATCA
>CAZLOQ010000005.1:66674-79335 GCA_964561125.1 uncultured Chitinophaga sp.
ACTGCACGTCGAACACTGCCACGCCTGCCGCTCCCGGCTGCAACTCGCTGCCACCTCCTGCCGCCAGTCACTCCCCGCAGAACTGCTGCACCCCCACGACACTGCCGTCACCGCCGCCCCCGTCGCTGGTACCCGGATCGCAGGCTGCCAACTGCTCAAACCCCTCGGATCCGGTGCAGCCTCCGTTGTCTGGCTCGCTCTCGAAATCTCCACTCGCCGGGAAATCGCACTCAAGCTGATTCCCGCAAACACAGCCTCCCGCGATGACCTCAGATCTCGCTGGCAATCCGAAGTCGCCATCGCAGCCCGCATGCGACACCCCAATCTCGTGCGACTCTATCGCGTCGAAGAAACTCCCGACTACTTCGCGCTCGTCTTTGAATATGTCCCCGGCGAAACTCTCGCCAAACGACTCCACCGAGAACTCCCGCCACCAGCTGTCGCCGCTCGAATCATTCGCACACTCGCCGCCGCAGTGCAGTCCATGCACGAACAGAAGGTCCTGCATCTGGACCTCAAACCCTCAAACATTCTCCTCGATTATTCACTTGGCGACGCGTGGCAGCTGATCACTCCCCGTATCTCCGATTTCGGCATCTCGGCGGCCTCGTACAACCAAAGTTCTCCCGCCAGCTCGCCCGGTCGATTGCCCGGCTGCGGGACCCCGCCATGGACCGCCCCCGAACAGCTCCTGCTCTCTCCAAACCTGCTCACTCCCGCTGCTGATGTGCACGCCCTCGGCAGCCTGCTCTACGCGCTGCTCACCGGCCAGCCACCGCTTCCGCCAGCCGACAGCGACAAACTCCTGCAGACCGTGCTGCAACAGCGTCCTGCGGCCCCGGAAACGCTGCTCCCCGATCTGCCCCCGCAGCTCTCCCGCATCAGCCTCCGCTGCCTCGAAAAACATCCCGCTGACCGATACCAGTCTGCCAGTGAACTCACGGCTGTGCTGGATACGTGGATCACCGCAAACCCAGGCATTCACGGAGCACAACGGCGGACTCGCTCCTCCCGCCTGCTCCTCACTGTCGCGATCACCTTCGCCCTGATCAGCTTTGCATTCATCCTGCGTTCCCCCAGCCCCGACCCAGCCACGGTCGCCGACAACTCAACACCCCCAGCCGACTTCCTCAGTCTGCTCGCAACACCCGCTGCCGCCCTCGACGAGAACGCCGCAGGACAGCTGGCTGCCGCCGCCACATCACACACACAGGAAACCCTCTCACAGCAACCACCGGACTCCGCCGAACTTCTGCACCTCGGACTGCTCCTGCAGCGCGCCGGAGAACGCATGAATTCCAGCGTCCACGCACCGCTCTACATCGCAGCCGCAGAAATCCTGAACAACTCCGAACGGCTCCTCGCTGAAGCTCAGCGGCTGACCCCCGATGATCAGCGCGTCCTGCAGGAGCTCGCTGCCGTCCGCATGTGCCTGGGTAACCTGAAGACACAAGGCAGCACCCGGGCAGGCGACATCGCACTACGCTTCCTGCGCGAACAAATCTCCGCGCTCCAACGCTGTGCCGCGGTCGCAGCACAAATGACCGACCAGCGACAGCAGGTCTACTGGCTGGGGCAGGTACTGGATGCGGGACGCGTTCGCAGCCTGCATCTCAAATGGTCCGGGAAGGCCGGACTTGCAGCAGAGATGAAAAGGGAAATCGTCGAATCACTTCCCGCAGACGCAGCAGCGATCACATCAGCGGATCTGCGTTTCCGCATGCTGCTCTGGGACCCTTCCGGAGTCAGTCTTTCTGTGACCCCGGCCGATAATCAGTCAGCCGCATGGATCTTTCCTGACTCCATGCGCACCCTGCAGCTGGAGGCGATCTGCAATTTCATCGCCGATACCCTTTTTTCAGCTCCCCGGTCTGAACAATTCTCCTCCGCTGCCGCTCAGCAGTGTCTGTCGCAGGCAAGTCAGCTGATGGACCAGCTGGGACTCCCTCCACAGTTGCTCCCGCAGATCCTGAACACTGAACTCGTACGCCCGATCGCGGCCGTGGCATCAGAATGCAGGGTACATAATCAACTCGATCAGGCTGAACACGTGCAGCGGGGTTGGCTGACGCTCTGCTCGGAAGCTCACCTGCTCTTTCCCGATCACCCGGAAATTCACCTCGCACTTTCCGAAGCCCACCTGCAGGACTGGAAGAATCTCCTTCGCCGCGACCGCGATGACGATGCCGTGGCGGCCCTCAGAAGATCCCTTGCCGCAGCAGAAGCCGCATGGCAGGCAGCCCCTGAATCCGCAGTTGCGTACCAGCAGATCGCCGACAGACTGCAGCGACTGGAACGCTTCAGGTCCGGCCGCTAGCACTTTGCCGAGCGATCAGTTCGTCCAGTTCCTGCTTCAGCTTTCCCAGAATCTCCGTGTAAGTGAACGCCCCCAGCGATTCCCGGCCACGCTTCAGATTCACATGCGTCGGACCACACCACAACCCCAGATCGGCGTCGTCCGTCTCACCCGGACCGTTCACACGACAACCCATCACGGCGATGGTCACCCGATGCGCTTCCGCGTAACGCGTCATCTCACGGACCTGCTCAGCAAGCTCTACAAACGCCTCGTTCTCCACCCGCGAACAGCTTGGACAACTGATGATGTTCAGAGTCTTCAGTCCGTAGTCCACAACACTTCGGACCCTGCCGGCAGCGATGTCCTCCAGTATCCGTCGTCCCGCATCGATCTCTTCTGCCTTGCGATGATTCGGCACCGTCAGCGACACTCGAATCGTGTCACCAATACCGCGACTGATCAGCTGCTCAAACGCAATTCTCGTTTTGATGATGCCGTCCGGAGGCATCCCGGCTTCCGTGACCCCCAGATGCAGCGGAACGTCCGGACGCCGTTCGGCAAAACGACGATTCACTTCGATGACCTTGAGCGGATCAGAATCCTTCAGCGAGACGCAGTAGCGGTCATAACCCAGTTCATCCAGCACCCCGCAGTGCTCCCATGCACTCTCCAGCATCGGGGAGATCGAATCGTCTTCCGGATATCGCTCCTTCACCGCCGGGTCCACTGATCCACAGTTGACACCCACCCGCATCGCACAGTCGTTGTCGCGAGCCACCTGAACGAGATATCTCACCTTGTCCTGCCACGGAAGCGATGTCTCGTGATGATACAGATGACCCGGGTTGTAGCGGATCTTGTTCACATATGGAGCAATCACCTCAGCCAGTCGGTAGTTCTCCTGAAGATCCACCGAAAGATTTCCGGTGACCTGCCGGCGAATTTCCATGAGCGCCTCAGCGTCCCTGCGACTGTCAATCGCCACACGAACGACATCCGCGCCGGCATCCACCAAATCCTGAATCTGACGCACCGTGGCGTCGATATCCTGCGTCCGAGTGGCTGTCATGCTCTGCACGGCGATCGGATGCAGACTGCCGATAGAGATGCTGCCAATCGCTACGCTTCGAGTCGGATTGCGGGAAATTTCAGGACGAACGGCGGTGTTCATGAATCGGTCATTCAATGCAGACAGGGCAGGACAGGGCAGGGCAGAGCACTACGAACACTCTGAATCCGCTGAATCCTAGTCAGCAAAGCTCACTTCGCCAACTCGCCCCGACACACTTCATTTCCGCCGGACGCCGCGAGCAGACAATTGCTCAAAACCACCACAGCAGGAAAACAACCCCACCATCAACATTCTCAAAGCTAAAAATCAATTTTCCGATACTCACCAGTGAAAATGCGTATTTTGAGCGAACTTGTCGGATTTTACTTGACTTTGCCCTGCGAGCTTCGCCCCAAACCCCCGTGTTTACTCTTTGCCGAAACCTCAAAACCGTTTAAATTTTGCCGCCCACCTGTCACCCACTCCCGCGATGCCATCACGTTCCCGCTCACCCGGTAAAAGCCATGACGGATACACATACCCTGCACGGAGCCCTCGCCCCCCTGTCTGCTCGAGTCGAGCGGACGTCGCCCCTGCGAGAACAGCTCGCCCCCGGAAGTCCGCTGCCCGGAGTTCCCGATTTCGCTCCGGCCCGCGGGCTGCGCAGCGCAAACCTGCAAACCGTCGGGGCCTCTCTGTTCCCCGGGAACGCCCGCATCGACGGTACGCTCGAGCGACACCTGCGACTCGACGACGGAGATTTGCTCGTTCTCCATGATGACACTCCTCGCGGATGGGAACGCGGCGACCATGTGGTGCTGCTGCTCCACGGACTGGGTGGCTCCCATCGCAGCGGTTACATGGTCCGGATCGCCCGCAAGCTTTCGCAACTCGGTGTTCGCTGCTTCCGGCTCGATCATCGTGGCTGCGGGGCAGGCAACAGTCTCGCTCGTCAGCCCTACCATGCCGGACGGATCGACGACATCGCCGCCGCCGTCTCACTCCTTGAACGCCTGTGTCCCGGGTCACCGATCTCAATTGCGGGATTCTCCATCAGCGGCAACATGCTGCTGCGTTACCTCGGCGAATATGCGGACTCGCTTCCTTTCAGCCTGTTCCGGGCTGTCGCTGTGTGCCCGCCCGTTGACCTGCACCACTGCGCCTCCAGACTGGCTCAGTCTGTCTCCGGACAGCGTTACGACTGGTACTTCACCCGCCGACTCATCAGCCAGATCGCATCATCGCCCCAGTGGGACGACAGCCTCCCCATCGCCCGCTCCCGCAGACCACCGCGACGGCTCTACGACTTTGACGAACTCTACACGGCGCCAGCGTCCGGTTTCCTTTCGGCGGACGAGTATTACGCGAATGCATCAGCGGCTCCGGTGGTCTCTCGCATCCGGGTCCATACGACCATCCTTGCTGCCGAGGACGACCCTGTTGTCTGCTCCGCCCCACTCACCCGGCTCTCCCTTCCCGCCAATGTCCGTCTCTGCATGACTCGCCATGGCGGACACCTGGGCTTCATCGGCCAGCCCGGAATTGATCCGGATCGTCGCTGGATGGATTGGCGCACCATCGAATGGCTGCTCGAATAACGCAGCCCGAGACCGAGCACGGCCCGGGTGTGTCCACTCGAACCGTTCTCGGAGCAGACCAACGTGCTGAGTTTCCCTGGAGCCCTTCACTTCCTCGCGCAGATCCTGCCCCTGGTCGCTGCTGTCTGCATCGCCTTGTCCGCACAGGCGCCAGTGTTCGCCCAGTCTTCGCGACTGGAGCTTGGACGCAGACTGCAGCGATTTGAAAATGCCTGGGAATCAGCAACACCAGAGCTTCGCACCGCGTCTGTCCCGCCCCTCAAGGTAGCTGTCAACAGCTTCTTCAGCCTGCGACTGGCAGAAGCCGGTCGGCAGCTCGATAATGCCTGGATCGCTGTTCGCGGGCCCGCAAATCCGCCAACAGCACTTGAACAGGCCGTTATCGGACTGCAACTGCTGCCATCCCCCGTGTGCGCCGACGTTCTTCACACCGAACTGCAGCTTCAGCTCAAACCCTTCTACGACACGTCCCTCCCGCTGCCGCCTGCCGCCTCACTGATGCTGGCCATCCACGATGCCTCAAGCAACGTCCTGGCCGAAACATCCTTTCCTCTGAGCCAGGTAATCGAGGGCACAAACTGGCAGATTTCCGGGCTTCCAGCCGGTGACCACAGACTCAAATCGCGAATTCAGGATGCCTCCGGACAGTACAATCTCCCCGACTGCACGATCAGCCGCATCCCGGAGCTCACCTCCCGCCTCGAAAACCTGCAAAGTATCGCCCGGTCAGCTGCTCCCGCCCCTGATAACCTGCGTCAGTCTCTGATTCAGGGGACCATCAAAACCGCAGCAGCCACCGCTGCCGCACTCCAGCAGGGCAGGCTGCAGGAAACTGATTATCCCGTGCTCGAACGCATTGCTCTCTGCGAACAACTCACGCAGGACGCCCCGCCATCTGATCTGCTTCTCCAGCACTCCAGGTCCCGTGACCTCTGGCTGACACTGGCTCGCGGAAACAAAGCTGTCCCCGCACGAATTCGCAGCCCTCGTGAATCCACTGCACCGCTGCCTGTCCTGTTCGTGTTTCATGGGGCAGGCGGGAGCGAGAACATGTTTTTCGAGACTTACGGCGCCGGTCGCACGATCCGTGAAGCTGTCAACCGCGGCTGGCTCGTTGTCTCGCCCGGCCAGGGACTCCTCGGCCTCGCTCTCGATGTCCCCGACATGCTCAATGCCCTCGAACCATGGTTTCCGATCGATCGTACCCGCGTGATGCTGCTCGGGCATTCCATGGGAGCCGCTCAGGTGATTCGCCAGGTGCAGCGCCACCCCGAAACATCCATCGCCGCTGTCGCACTTGGCGGTGGTGGTCGCTTCACAACTCGCCAGCAGCACTCCGCCAAATGGTTTGTGGCCGCCGGTGAAGAAGACTTCGGACGACCGGGAGCCCTGCAGCTCCATCAGAGCCTTGTCGGTGCCGGAATTTCCAGTACCTGGCGCGAATATCCCGACGTCGAACACCTCGCCATCGTCCAGGCCGCGATTCCGGCCGTCTTTCAGTTTCTCGATGAGACACTGGGCAAGCGCTGAGTCGCCAGGCGGCTCTTCAGTCGCAGCGAGTTTCCCACGACAGTCAGGTCGCTGAAACCCATCGCCAGCGCGGCCCACAGAGGTCCGGAAGATCCCAGCAGCCCCGCAGCCGCAGCCGGTATCGCCACAACATTATAAATGAACGCAAACACCAGGTTCTGCCGAATTGCCGACAGCGTCCGACGCGATATCTCCACAAGGTCAGCAACCGCCTCAATCCGATCCCCCGGTATCACCACACCCGCGGCCTCCACCGCTGCCGCCGTCCCCGATCCCATCGCCACGCCGACTCCGCACTCCGCAAGAGCAGCTGCGGCGTTCAGACCGTCGCCCACCATGACAACGCCTGCACCAAAGCGGCGGATTCTGGCCAGCTTTTCTTCCGGGCTCGCATGGGCCATCACGAGTGATTCAGAGATTCCCAGTTTCGCGGCAACGGATCGAGCGGTCTCGGGGCGGTCTCCTGTCAGCATCGCACACTCCACTCCCATCGACCGCAGACGCTGCACCGCTGCCCCCGCATCGGCACGCACGACATCCGCCACCTCGAACCGCCCGGCCGGAACGTCATCCAGCAGTACCCGCGCCGTTGCACGTTCGTCCCGAAGAATCGACACTCGCCTGCCCTCAACGACCGCAGTCACTCCCAGACCGGGCAGGGCCCTGAAGTCCTCCGCCTTCCCAAACTCCAACCCCCGCTGCCGTGCTGCACGGACCACTGCCGCCCCGATCGGGTGCTCACTCGGTGACTCTGCCGCCGCCGCAAATTTCAGCACTTCCTGTTCGTCAAATCCCGGCTCCGTCTCCAGCACCACCAACTCCGGACGACCAGCCGTCAATGTTCCCGTTTTGTCAAAAACGACCAGATGAGCCCTGCCGATCTGTTCGAGCGCTGCAGCGTTGCGAATCAGAATTCCCCGACGACTGGCTGCTCCTGCCCCCACCATCACAGCCATCGGTGTCGCCAGCCCCAGCGCACACGGACAGGAAATAATCAGCACTGTCACCGCGGAAATCAAACCCAGCTCCGGCTGCCCCAGCAGCCCCCATACCAGCGCTGTCAACGCTGCTGTTCCCAGCACCAGCGGCACGAACACCGCAGAGACCTTGTCGGCAAGCCTCTGGATCGGCGCACGACTGGACTGCGCCTCCTGAACCAGCGCTGCAATCTTCGCAACAGTGGTCGCCTCGCCACCCGTCGTTGTGCGGATCACAAGCCGGCCTGTTGTGTTCAATCCTCCAGCCGGAACCGCATCACCTGCACGCCGCAGCACCGGGAGCGATTCACCTGTCACAATGGACTCGTCCACATCCGACTGCCCCTCCTCCACAACACCGTCCACAGGAATTCGCGCACCAGGTCGGATCAGCAATCGCTGCCCGGGACGGACGTCCTGAGTTTGCACCGTCAGCACCGCGCCATCCAGACGCAGCAGCTCACAGGATTCCGGCTGCAGCTGCAGCAGCTCCCGTACCGCAGAACCCGCACTCGCCGAAGCACGCGATTCAAACCAGTGGCCCACGCTGACAATCGCCAGCAGACCAGCAGCCTCCGAAAAGTACTGCGGCAAATCCGGTCGAAACACCAGGACTCCGGCCGACCAGACAAATGCAGTGCCGGCCCCCAGAGCAATCAGCGTGTCCATGTTGGTGCCGCCACGCCGGAGTGCCCCCAGCGCCGAACGCAGAAACTCACCCCCAACTCCAACCATCACCACTGCCGAAACCGCGGCCATCACCCACGGCATCCATGCAGGATGAATATGCAGAAATGAAAGCACCCAGTGCGTGAACTCCATTGGCAGCCAGAGCATCATTCCCCGGATCGCACGGCGACGCCAGATCAACTCCGTCGCAGCCTGACGTCGCTCCACGTCAGAATACAGCACTCCGCCGACTGCCGGCTCCGCACCAAACCCCCGGGACCGAATCACATCCAGTACCCGCGGAAAAACATCCTCCGCACACGTGACGTTCGCCAGGCCTGTGGTGAAGTTCACGGTCGCAGAACTCGTCAGTCCAGTCTGCTCCAGCGCCCGCTGCAGGCCCGCCGAACAGCCCGCACACGTCATTCCCGTCACCCGCACCATGTGCGACTTTGCTTCAACCGTCGAATTCACCATCGCCGTCCCCCTCGCTGTTGAAACTATCGCCGCAGTCCGCCCGGCACGCTTCCGCTCTCCGCCAGACGACGGCGGAAATACTCCGCTCGATCTGTCAGTTCCCGCAAAGCAAGGTCCTCCTGCCCGATTCGTCGACACGCTTCTTCAAGTCCGGGAAATAACCCCTCAGACAGCCGCACCATCGCCAGCTGCTCAGAAAGTTTCCGAATCCGCCTGTCCAGGCCACTCTGCAGCCGCCGGACGAACAGCAGTAACAACAGCCCTGACCAGAAAATCAGGAAAAACACGGCTGGAATGTAGAAGTCGATCGTCAGCAATGGCTCCGCAACCGCTCTCGCCCCCACAACCGGCGCAAGAAACGAACTCCAGAAAAAGTTATGTCCCATCCGCAGAATCACGAACAGCGGATAAGTCAGAAATGCAGCTTCTGCAATCGCCCGCATTCCAAAACCTGAATGCCGCGCTGCCAGATCTCCAATCACCTCGTCCACCGCGCGCCGCGCATCGCTCAAAAATCGCCCCTCCAGCAACAGCGCCTGCTGGCGGAGATCCTGCAAATCCTGCCCCCGCGAAAACTCGTCAGCCTCCAGCCGCGCACCACGAACATAACCCGCCAGTCGCAGCCGCGCCTCCTGCAGCTGACTGTCGTCCGGTCCCAGCTGAGCAACCTGCTCAAGCCCCGACTCGGCCGTCTGCTCCTCGGCCCGCGCTCGCAGCCAGCGCACACTCTGAACGGCACCAATCAACGCCGCCTGGGCCGATGTTCTCGCACGGAAAAAACTCAACGAAGCCAGCAAACCTCCAAAACCCGTATACAGTCGCAACATCCCCGAAAATGGACTGAAACCCCAGCGCTCTGTGACTGCCTCCAGCAGTCGTCGCTCCCACAAATTCCGACTCTGCAGCAGCTGCTCTGCCAGCTGACTGCTCATCCTCTGCAGCTGCTCCCGACGCAATTCCTGCAACACAGATCGCAGTCGCTCCACCTCCGGTAAGACCCGGTCGTACTCCAGACGACTCAGACGCAGCGTCTCCTCCAGCAGATCCAGCAGATTCGCCCGCCGCACCGAAACCCTGCGCGCTGCACCCAGCTGACTGCTTAATAACTGCTGCAGACGTCCGAACTCACCGCTGCACCCCAGTCCGCGCTGCTGTTCATGCAGCGCCTGCCTGGAGTCCACAAAAAACATGTCCGTCACACGGTATTGCTCAGACAAAACCCGCTTCCAGTCCTCGCGGATATCCACGTCCTGATCCGCATGCGTCTGCACAAACACAATCCGACACCCCGCTGCCGCCTCCAGCAACTCCTCGGAAATCCTCGCACTGCGATACTTCTGCTGAGTTGACACGTACAGCAGCACATCGCAGTGAGGGAGTATCGCGCGGAGCCTCGACAGATTGCTGCCCGGCTCCGCCCCCTCACTCGTATCCGGGTCCGGACAGTCAATCAGAATCAGCTCTCGCAGCACCGGTGCGTCCACTCGCCGCACCACAAAATCATCACCCTCAAAACGCGTCCCCCGCAGCTCAAAGCCAGGATGAACCAGCAGTACCGGAGTGACCGTGGTGGGGCGCTGACGACCACTCGGCGTCGCCTCCTGCCCCACCAGAGCATTCACCAGAGTGCTCTTGCCGGTCCCTGTTCCCCCGAATGTCGCCACAACCAGCGGAGTCTCCAGACGGACTCGCAGAGTCTGCACGCGCTCAAGCACCTGCTCCGCCAAACCACGTGCCCGAACCGCCGGTTCCCAGCGCACAGGCTCACCCACCCACCGCCGCACACGCGATGTCAGGTCGTCCACATCATACAGGAGCGACAAATGCTGCAGCTCACCGGAATACGCCGCCCACTCGTTGCCACCACTCACGTCTGCTCTCCAACAATGGCCCCGTCACGAATGGCCCCGTCTCGAACTCCCCGCAATGCCCGCTCCAGCCCCGCCACATGTGACTGCGCTTCTCGCCACTCCTCGCTCTCACGCAGGCCCGCAGCCTCCCGCAGATCCTCTGCCAGACTCCCCAGCAGCTCACGCTGCAGTCGCTCCATCAGCCAACTGCCTCGCCGCGCTGAATACACATCCTGCAACCGCTGAAACCACGCCTGTAACAGACTCGCCCCGGAACCTGCTGCCGTCGAAACCGCTGCCTCGCCCGCAACCGCCGCAGCAGCACCTCCAGCCACATCCGCTGCCACATGCACCAGTGTGGAAGCTGCCGCATGCCCGATCGCCGTCGCAGCAATTTCTCCGGCCGGACCAAAGCCCAGAGAAAACAACACCACACTCGCCACCGGCCGCAGCGCAGCCGAAACATTGCCCGCATGACGACACAACAGAAATGCGTCCGGTCGCTCCCGCTGCATCCGCTGCATCTGCTCGTCGATCACCTCCCGCAACTCCCGCCTGAAGTCCACCTCCCCGTGCTGGCGACGCAGCAAATCCAGCAGACCGCTGCGCACTTCGCCGCTCACGAGCTTTGCAGCCCGCTCCCGAATCACCGGATGCCCGGACTCCGCCAGCCACGAAAAACGCTCGAAGACATCCTCCAGCACCCGCAGAATCGCAGACCATTCCCGCTGACGATAGACGTCCACCTCCTCGACCGCCGGCCCCTGAATGACCCCCCGCAACGCTGTCAAAGGCCGCAACACCAGCCGCCCCGCTGCACTGTAAGCACCGTTGATCGCCCGCGCCCAGCCCGTTTGATGCTCCCGCCACCAGTCGCGAATCCCGGCACTGAACGCTGCCACGCCGGGTGACGGCCAGTCCCGCACCGAAATCAATCCGTCCACCGTTAATCGCTGCGTGGCACGCCGAATCTCGTCGCTCGCCAAACCCAGCTCCCGCAGCCATCCCGGAACACCGCGGTCCGCCTGCAGCAACTCGTCCAGCGAACCCCGCAGCGAGCGGATTCTCAACTCACCGAAACGCAGACGCGAAAGCTCCTCCCCCGGACGCACGACCCGCTGCAAATCATACTCCTGCCCGCACGTCCCCGCTCCCGCCACCCCTTCAGCTACCAGACGCCGCTCGAAAAACGGCAGCCGCAACTCCTCAGCCGCACGCCTGTCCGCAGGAGCCACGTACACCGCTTCCGGATGCAAACCCGTTTCGCGTGAGAATGTCTGCAGCCATACAGGCCAGTAGGGCTCGTCGTCCGGTAAATGCACCTGATTGAAGATCACCAGCGCCGAACGGCCCTCGCGAGCACCTCGGCGAAAAAACTCCTTCACTGCCGCATCGTTGTACTTCTGCTGAGTCAGCACAGCAATCAACACGTCGGCACTCCGACGCACGGCATCCGCCCGCTGCCAGTTCACTCGAGCATCACTGTCGATGTCGGGTGTGTCCAGCACCAGCAGCCAGTCCGGCAGTTCCGCAGCCACTCGCCAGAACAACAGGTTGCGCTCCGTGTCCTCGAGCGCCCCCTCGGCTGCCTCCCAGCGTCGCAGTTCAAAATCCGGAAAAATCACCTGCAGACGGTCCGGATCCGCAAACCGCTCCGGCACCAGACAGGTCGGATGCCGAGTCCCCGAAGCCAGAGGACTCACCGCACTCGCGCGGCTGCCCACGATGTGATTAAACACCACACTCTTGCCGATATTCGTACCGCCCACCACAGCCGCCACCAGCCAGCCCGTCGCTCCCAGCTGTGGCACAAGCTTCTGACGGAGCAATTCATACCACTCGCGACCAGCCAGCCCGGGCAAACCCAGCAACCGACTGCGCTGCTCCAGACCCTGCACGGCGGACAACAAACCCCGCACATGCTCCCCGCATTCCTGAATTCCCTGAGATTGCACCAGCTGTTCTGACATCGGACACCAGTTTTGATTGATCCTGCAGCATTGCATCGGCCCTGACGCATCCATCGGCCCGGACGCAACGCGCAATTCTACTGATCCCGACTCAGACTCCCCACCTCGAAACGCGAAATTCGCATGCAATCAGCAGGTAAAATCACGAGCTGTACGAAGGAGCTCCACTCCGTCGACAACCCCCCTTCACGTCAGTCCCAGCCACACCCGTGCACGCGGTACCCGCCGCAGCGCTGACCA
>CAZLOQ010000006.1:0-33979 GCA_964561125.1 uncultured Chitinophaga sp.
TCGGGGATGGCGAGCGATTCGCGGACGAGTTTTCTGAGGATGGGCCAGTTGTGTCTGCCGACGTCGTAGGACAGCAGCCCATCACAGATACTGGTGGGTTTGTCGAGCCGCACGCGGTGATCGGCCATGAGTGAACGGCGGAAGTCGTCGGCTTCTGCGGGTTCGACACCGATGATGCGTGCTTCGGGGAAGCAGTGAGCGATGGACAGTGCCTGGCCGGCCATCAGTCCTCCACCGCTGACCGGGCAGATAAAGTGCGAAACAGTCCGCTGCTGGTGCTGGAGTTCCCGGGCGGTCCAGAGTGCTCCGACACCATTGCCGGCAATCACATGGGGATCATCATAGGGGGAGGCCTGCACTGCATTTTCAACCTCGGCAATTTGCCGGGTGAGTGCATCGCGTTCGCCGGTTTCGTGGTCGCGGGCGATGTTGTAGGTTCGTACTTCTGCACCGAAGGACTGGGTTCGGCGAAATTTGATTTCGGGAGCAGTGTCCGGCATCACCACGATGACGCGCACACCAAACCGCATGCCGGCATAGGCGATTCCGGATGCAAAGTTGCCGGAGGAATGGGCGGCAACTGGTCGTCCGTTGAGTTGGCCGTGGTGGGCGGCCATCCAGCTGCAGGCGCCGAAGAGTTTGAAGGATCCCGAAGGCGTCCAGCCGTAGTCTCGCAGCCAGACGCGACGCGATTCGGGAAGCCCCAGATGACGTTCCAGCGCCCACGAACGAACCAGCGGCGGTGAAAACACATGGGATTGAATGCGTTTCTCTGCCAAAAGCACATCATCAAAGGTCACGACCTGCTCTGTCATCATTCGCTCCGGAAGGCTTCTGAAACCGCCAGAGTCGGCGATTCGGCGTTTTGAGATCCTGCGTGCTGAGTGTAGCATTCACTGGTTGTCTCTGAAAATCATCCGGAGGTTTTGTGTATGTGGCTGCGATTCCGCACAGCAACTGTCATGGCGCTGCTCACGGCCGCATTCAGTCACTCGCTCCCTGCCCAGCGATTGTCAGGTGGCTCGGTGGTACTGACGTCTGCGGCTGGAATTGTTTCGGTGAGGGGCGACGAGGCGGGGAAGGGCAACGAGGTCGGTCGAGAATCGCTCCCGCTGGTAAGTTTGCCGCCGCTGCCGGATGTGGAGGGTTTTGCAGGTGGGTTTCTGGGCGTCAGTGGTGATCATCTGCTCTTCGCCGGCGGAGCGAATTTTCCGGGCAGGAAACCCTGGGAGGGCGGGACGAAGGTCTGGTCCGCGGAGGTCTTTGCTCTGCCGCTTTCGGCGGTTCGTGCTGCGGCAGAGGGAGCAGGTGCGGGTGAAGGGGCGGGGGCCGACAACCGCGGTTGGCAGCGTGTTGGCAGGCGTCCGGCACCGCTGGGTTACGGGGTTTCCGCGACCTTTCGTGATGAACTGATTCTGGTGGGTGGCAGTTCGGCTGAGGGCCATGCGTCGCTGGTGACTGCCGTTGGGCTGATTTCCGGAAGGCTCGAGCAGCGTTCGCTCCCGGCACTCCCGCTGCCGCTGGCGAATCACACCGGAACGCTGGTGGGCAGTACGGTCTACGTATTTGGCGGTCAGGAGACGCCTGCGTCGCTCGCGGAGTCGGCTGGCTGGAAGCTGAACCTTGCGGAGGCGAATGCTCGATGGAGTCCGCTCCCGCAATTTCCCGGGCCCGGGCGAATTCTGGCAGCGGCCGCGGCCGTTGGTGATCAGTTGTGGATTGTGGGCGGTGCAGAGCTCAGACGCGATGCAGATCAGTCGCTCGTCAGAACCTATCTGAATGATGCGTGGAAACTGGATCCGCTGGACGGCTGGTCGCGTTTGCCGGTGATTCTGCGGCCCAGCGTTGCGGCGCCGTCGCCGCTGCCGGTATGGCGGCAGCGTCTGCTTTTGCCGGGAGGCGACGACGGCAGTCAGGTGGGCGGGAATCCGGTGACACACCGAGGATTCCCGCCAATGACGCAACAGTTTCTGACTGCGGAGAATCGCTGGCTTTCGGGGCCGGATTTTCCTCCGGCGGTGGTGACGTCGCCGACGGTGACGACGCCTTTCGGTACGGTGATTGCCAGCGGCGAAATTCGGCCGGGCATTCGCAGTCCGGGTGTGTGGCTGCTGCGGGAGGAGTCGCGCTGATGCAGGGGGGCACATTCATGTTTTGTCGGTGGTTCGCAGCGTGTTGCGTGCTGCTGGGCATGGGACGGCCGTTGCCGGCTGACGAGCCAGCTGCGGGGGCTGGGGAGGGCGTTGGCGCGGGGGTTGCTGCGACCGCTGCTTTTGAGTCCCATTTTGAGCAGCACATTCGTCCGATACTGGCGGAAGTTTGTTTTCGCTGTCACGGCGGCGAGCGTGTGTCGGGTGGCCTGCGAGTGGATTCCCGAGACGCGTTATTTTCCGGCGGCGATTCCGGGCCGGCGATAGATACTGCCCGGCCGGATTCCAGTCTGTTGTTGCAGGCGATTGCGCGTGTCGCTGATGTTTCTGCCATGCCACCTGCTGCAGATGCTGCGTTGTCGGCCGATCAGGTCCGCGCTTTTCGTCACTGGATAGCGACGGGGGCGTTCTGGCCGGAGAAGTCCGGGGCGTTCGAGGTGCGTGAGCACTGGGCATTCCGGCCGCTGGCAGCTGTTTCTGTCCCTGAGACTGCTGGTGATGCGTGGGTGAAGACTCCTGTAGACGCATTTGTGCTGTCCGGGATGCGTGAGGCGGGATTGTCGCCGGCGGGCCTGGCCGATGGTCGCACGCTTATTCGTCGCGTGACCTATGACCTGACCGGACTGCCTCCGACGCCGGCCGAGGTTGCCGCGTTCCTTGACGACCCTTCAGCGGAGGCGTTCGACAGGGTGATTGATCGGCTTCTGGCATCACCGGCTTACGGCGAGAAATGGGGCAGGCACTGGCTGGACGTGGTGCGTTATGCGGACACGGCCGGAGAAACGGCCGACTACCCTGTCCCGTCTGCCTGGCGTTACCGCAACTACGTGATCGACGCGTTCAATGCTGATCTGCCGTACGACCAGTTTGTGCGTGAACAGGTAGCGGGTGATCTGCTGACAGCTGCCGAGCCTGACAACCGGTTTGCGGACCGCATTGTTGCCACTGGATTTCTGGCAATCTCGCGGCGTTTCGGTTTTGATTCAGAGAACTATCATCATCTGACCATTCAGGACACGATTGATACGCTGGGGCAGACGTTTCTGGGACTGAGCATCGGGTGTGCGCGGTGTCACGACCATAAGTTTGACCCCATTTCGATGCGTGACTACTACGCGTTATATGGTATTTTTGACAGCAGTCGGTATCCGTTCCCGGGTTCCGAGCAGAAGCAGCGAGTGCGGTCGCTGACACCGCTGCTCCCGGCTGGCGAAGCGGCTGCGGCATGGGATGCCTGTCTGCAGCGGACACAGCGGATCGCTGCACGGCTGACGGAGCTGCGTCAGCCGGTTCCGGCTGCCACTTTACGGCTCACGACGGACATCGACGGGGACTTTGAGCTGCAGGCGCCGGCGGCGGGCGGGAGCTATGGAGTGCTGGTGCCTCCCTGGCGATCTTCGGGTCATGTCTCCGTGAGTGCGGCGGCCCAGAGTCCGTTTCACAATGTCTATCCGGGTGGCAGTCGCGGTGCCGTGGCTGCTCAAAGCCGTTCCCCATGGCGAATCCGGCAATCTCTGCATCCGGTGAATTCGGGCAATCGCGGGGCGACGATTGCAGGCCTGTCAGAGCCTGTGTGTGTGAATGTGGACCTGCGAATCGGGCCTGTCGACGAGCTCGCGGCTGCCCCGGTGCGATTGCGGCTGTCTTCGGCAGATCTCCGGCAATCGCTCACACTGGTGTTTCGCGCGGGCCGAATTCAGCAGGCGGAGACGAATCCGGCTGTGGAGCTGGGACATTACAAGCCCGGGGAATGGTTCAATCTGCAGCTCAGCCTGCAGCCCGATTCCGGGGCCCTCCAGGTGCAGTGCGGGACACCGGAGGCGACTGCGGGGTGTTCGTCGCAGACAGTTCCGTGGGATATGGTTCCAGGGGAGCTGGAATTAACCGGGGAAGGTTCTGACAGGTTTGTTTCGCCGTCGTTTGAAGTGGATCATATTGCGGTGCGTCGAAAACCATTCGCGGCAGTGTCCCGCGAATTCCTGCCGGCAGAACCGACGTCTGCTGACGTCGAGTCAATGACTGCTGCGGAGGAGTTGGAGCAGCTGACTGGGATTGATGGCGACCTTGAGCTGCAGACTCCTGGGGGCGTACCTACGGCGCCGTGGAATCCTGGTCCGAACAGTGTGGTGCGTGTGCGTGCGGAGTCGCAGAGCCCGTTTACGCGCGACTATGCGGCGGGCGGGCAGGGGTTGTTTGTGCCCGGTCGTCGGGAATATGACGGTTTTGGCGTGACGATTCGTCGGCTGCCGATGGACGGTGAGGGCCGGATTCGGGCGGGGTTTGACTTTCGAATGCAGCCGGAGTCTGCGGAATGTACGGGTTCCTGGCGGTATTATCTGGGGCATGGTCCAGGCAACTCGGCGGCAGTGGAGTTGTTTCTGACGGCGGAGCGGCTGTTTTGCCGTGTCGGAGATCAGCTGCAGCCGGTGGCAGCGTATCGGCCGGGCGAGTGGATGCAGTTTCGAGTGGTGCTTGACACGCGATCGCGGCAGTTCACGGGAACCCTTGATGGTGCCGGCTTGCAGCAGACGTTTGCGGGTGTATTTTCGCCTGGCTGGGACGGCAGAATCGATTATAGTTTCGTCGACAGTTACGGGCACCTTCCGGGTCTGCGTCCGGCTCTGGACGCGGACAATTTTGTGCTCAGCAGTCCTGCTGCGGAATCAGCGGACGGTGCGGCTTCTGGCGGGCTGTCGGCAGCGGAGCGACGAGTGCGGATTGAGCGTCTGCGGGAGTTGCAGCGGGACCAGCAGTCGGAGGTGGCGGCGTTGCAGGCGGAACTTCAGCAGCTGCTGGAGGAGGGGCCGCTGCCGCTGGCGTTCGCGATGTCGGAGGGCACACCGGAAGATGCGCGAATGCAGCTGCGCGGGGAACCGCTGCAGCCTGGCGACATAGTCCCGCGGGGATTTCTGACAATCCTCGGAGACGCGATCCCCGAGGAACCGCTGCGTGGAAGCGGCCGTGTGGAACTTGCCGACTGGCTGGTTCGCCCGGACAACCCGCTGACGGCCCGTGTGCTGGTGAACCGTGTGTGGCAGCAGCACTTCGGGCGCGGTCTTGCGGCGACTCCGAACGACTTTGGTGTGCGTGGTCTGCCCCCGACTCACCCGCAGCTGCTGGACTGGCTGGCGGTCGAATTTATGCGGCAGGGCTGGAGCATCAAGGCGCTGCATCGGCTGATTCTGCGGAGTGCGGTCTGGCAGCAGGCAGTGACGGAGGAGGGAAATGGTGACGGAGGGGGTCAGTTGCGGGGCTTTTCGCGTCGACGACTTTCGGCCGAGGAAATTCGTGATTCGATTCTTGCGGTTACGGGTCAGCTGGATCGCAGTCGGGGAACCGGTCACCCGTTTCCGGCGGCATTTGGCTGGGGATTTTCTCAGCACGCCCCGTTCAGTGAGGTGTATGAGCATTCGCGGCGGAGTGTGTATCTGATGACGCCGAGGCTGAAGCGGCATCCGTTTCTGGCATTGTTCGACGGGGCGGACCCGAATGCACCAACGGCAGCGCGACTGGGGACGACGGTTCCGACGCAGGCGCTGTTCTTTCTGAATGATCCGCTCGTGCATCAAACCGCTCAGGCCTGGGCTGAGAGGCTGCTGGAGAGTGCTGCTGACGAGGAGCAGTGCCTGCGGCTGGCGTGGCAGCAGGCATTGCAGCGGGATCCGGATGTGTGGGAGCTTTCTGAGGCGAGTGAGTTTCTGATGAGTTATCGGGATCAGTTGCCGCGGCATCCTGAGGTGGCGGCGGTCCGCAGTCAGTCCCTTGCAGCGCTGCTGAGAACGGTGCTGGGGAGCAACGAGTTTCTGCATGTGGAATAAGTGAAGGGGAAGTCGATGAGAGTGACAGACACGCGTCGAGGCAGCCTGCGATCGCTGGCGGCAGGTTCCCTGCTCTGGCCCGGGATTGTCTCACAGCTGCTTGCGGACGACGCAGGGGCCGCGGCTGGGAATCCGCTGGCCCCGAGGGCAGCTCATTTTCCACCGCGAGCGAGTCGGGTGATCTTTCTGTTTATGAGCGGCGGTGTTTCGCATGTGGATTCGTGGGATCCCAGGCCTCAGCTGTTGCGTGACGCCGGGAAGACGGTGACGGTGGATGAATTCCAGGGTCGTCGTGGCCGGTTCAGCATGTACCTGAAGGCGCCTCAGTGGACATTTCGTCCGCGTGGTCGCTGCGGCATCGAGGTGAGCGATTTGTTTCCGCATATGGGGGGGTGCGTTGATGATCTGTGTGTGATCCGCTCGATGAAAACCGACCACACGAATCACTATGAGTCCACGCTGGGCATTCATACGGGTTCGTTCAGTTTCTCCCGCCCCAGCATTGGTGCGTGGGTCAGTTATGGTCTGGGAACGCTCAATCGCAACCTGCCATCCTTTGTGGTGATAGCGCCGCACAGCCCGTATGCCGGCGGGCAGGTGTGGGGAAGTGACTTTCTTCCGGGTGCTCATCAGGGGACGCGGGTGATTCCGGGTGCGGAGCCTGTGGCCAATATTCGCCGGCGAACACCGACTTCAGAGCTTCAGCAGCTGGAGTTGAGTCTGCTGCAGCGGATGAACCGCCGGCATCAGGCGCAGCGGTTTTCCGATCCGCAGCTGGCGGCGCGGATTCAGTCGTTTGAAACGGCCTTTGGGATGCAGTCAGCGATGCCGGAGGTGTTTGACTTTGGTGGCGAGACAGAGGAGACGTTCAGGATGTATGGGCTTGAGCCCGGGAGTACGTCGGGGTTTGCGTGGCAGTGTCTGGCGGCGCGTCGACTGGTGGAGCGTGGGGTGCGTTTTGTGGAGCTCATCGACACCGGGTCATCAGGCAACTGGGATGCTCACGGCGATATGCTCTCGCACGCGCCGCTGGCTCAGAACGTGGATCAGGCGATTGCGGGGCTGCTGCGGGATCTGAAGCAGCGCGGTCTGCTGGAGGACACGCTGGTAGTCTGGACGAGTGAATTCGGGCGGACGCCGTTCAATGCGGCGGCGGGTGCTGCCGGTCGTGAGCATCATCACTGGGTATTTTCTTCGTGGCTTGCGGGAGGTGGTGTGAGAGGGGGCATGACGTGGGGTGAGTCTGACGAGTACGGGATTCAGGCCGCTCGCGATCCGGTGCATGTCCACGATTTCCACGCGACGATTCTGCATTTGCTGGGGATGGACCACACGCGGCTGACGTGGCGGCACGCGGGTCGGGATTACCGGCTGACGGACGTTCACGGTGAGGTTGTGGCCGGCATTTTATGCTGAGTGCGGGGCGGACCGGGCCAGCATTTCGAGCATTGCTTCGCGGACGCGGCCGACTGCTGCGTTCATGGGGCCGGCGAGGCGGCATCCGGAGGCCAGCGTGTGGCCACCTCCGGAAAACAGTTCTGCAACGGCGGCGACGTTGTGCGGACTGCGGCAGCGGAGACTGAACTTGATCGCACCGCCCTGCAGTTCGACGGCGATAAAGGCGGCTTCTGCGCCGGCAACTGTGAGGCATTCATTGACGAGGCCTTCGGTGTCGGCTGCTACGGCACCGGTTTCATCAAGATCGGTCTTTTCGGTCTGAATCCAGACCATTCTGCCGTCAGCTTCCGCAACGGCGCGGCTGAGCACTCGACCGGCCAGTCGCAGTCGTGCCAGGGAATTTTGTTCGTGAATCAGGCGGTAGATGTCGTGGGGAACGGCGCCCTGATCCAGAAGACTGGCGGCAATCCGCATGGTTCGGGCGGTAGTGGACGGAAAGCGAAACCAGCCTGTGTCAGTTGCAATGGCAGCGTAAAGAACATTCGCCGTTCCGGCATCGAAACGCAGGTTAAGCGATTCGGCAAGTTCATGGATGAGTTCGCCGGTGGCGGCGGCCTGTGTGTCACGGAATTCCTGGGCGTCCAGCCGATCGGCGCTCACGTGATGATCAATTACGACGCGGCGGGCGGTGGAAGCGCGAATGACGTCTGACATGCCGCCAAGCTGCTGCCAGGCACTGGTGTCCACGACGATAATCACTTCGACCGCGGGGACTTCGGCCTTTGATGCACTGCCCGCGTACTGGCGAATGCTGTGATCAGGATCCATGAACTCGAGGTTTGCCGGTGGAGCGGATCCATTCCAGATACAGGCCGACTTTCCCAGAGACTGCAGGATGTAACGCAGACCAAGTTCTGAACCCAGCGCGTCGGCGTCGGGACGCACATGGCTGGTGATCAGAAAGGAATTGTGCTGCTGCAGAATCGAGTGCAGCAATGACCAGTCGAGACGAGACACAGGAGGCGGCCAGTTGGAAAACGAGAAGGAATGCCTGCAGACAGGCCGGGGGGCGTAATTGTCCGCCATGAATCGGCATCAGGCAAGGCGGTTCCCTGGTGATTTATGTGAGATGCCGCAGGTTGTTCAGCTGTGTCGGGCGAGTTGCCGCAGTCGGCATGCTCGTTCCAACCGGAACTGGTACGGCGGGTCACAGTCCGAGAGGGGAGCTCTTCTTTTCAGTCTCGCGGTCAATCAGGCGTACAAGAGCAGCGAGTGACAGGACCTTCATTTTTTTCATTCCGCGAGCCCGGTGTTTTTCGACGGTTTTGATGCTGAGACCGAGGCGGATGGAGATGCTTTTGTTCGTGCTTCCCTGATAGACCATGAGAACGATTTCGCGTTCGCGGGGTGACAGCAGATCCAGGTAGCTTTGGCCCCCGGGCAGCGGTGCAGGGAGTGGCTGGTCGGATTCGCTGACTGTGTTCAGCCGCTGAAATCCGTCTTCGACCGCCTCCAGCAACTCGCTGCGATCGAACGGTTTGTCGAGCACGGTAATGGCCCCAAGCTTCATGGCTTCGACCGTGAGGCTGGTGCGGGGAAAAGCCGTGATCAGGATGACACGGAAATCAAGCGGACGGAGCAGTCGCACTTGCTGGTGCAGCTGTGAACCGGTGACTTCAGGCATTACCTGATCGGTGATTACCATGCCGCGAGGCAGCAGTGACAGGTCTTTGAGGAAGCTGACGGGAGACGGATAGCAAACGACATCGTAGCCGGCCTGGCTGAGCATTGTGCGGAGGACATTAAGTACATTCTGATCATCATCCACTGCGTAAACGCGCAGGGTGGAGCCTGCGGGGGGGGCGAGAGAATGTGACACCGTACCGGGACCGCGGCAATCTGATTCGTGGGAGGTATCGCGGACGGGGTCCTCGGGGGTATCCGAGCGATGGACGTCGGAGGAGTGGGGCATGGAGGAGTCGGTGGGGGTATAGTGGGGTGGGGAGAATATTCATTGGGCCCCAAGACTGTCCTCGGAAAACTCTGACGCTTCTACTCAACCGTCACGATTTCTGAGAATTTTGGCGGTTTTCTGAAAGAAGGGAAACGAGGGGATCGGTGTCAGATGTTTATAAAGCCGAGGGGTGCCGAAAATTTCTGCACAGTGGGCACCAAAACTGCGGAAATGCTGCCTTCCCCACTTTTTCGCTCGACCCTGTCGCTGCCCCAGGGGATACTATTGAGTTGAGCGATCGCTTCCCACTCTGCGTCACGATCTCATCAATCAAAAAGGGTCACTTCGTTGTCTACCGTCGAAAAAGCCACCCAAGCCATCAACGGTGCTCAGATTCTTGTCGAAATGCTGGTGCGTCTGGGCACTGACACCATCTACGCGTATCCAGGCGGTGCCAGCATGCCGCTGCATCAGGCTCTTCTGGAACAGCGTGATCGCATTCGCACCATTCTGCCACGTCACGAGCAGGGGGGCTGCTTCGCTGCACAGGGCATCGCGCGGTCCACAGGCAAAGTGGGTGTGGTGATGGGCACAAGTGGCCCGGGGGCCACCAATCTGGTCACTGGAATCGCCGATGCCAAACTCGACAGTGTCCCGATGATCTGTATCACAGGCCAGGTTCCTCAGTCGGTCATCGGCAGCGACGCCTTTCAGGAAACGCCGATGGTGGAAATCTGTCGGGCGATCACCAAGCATCACTACATGATCACCAACGTCCGCGACGTCGCGCGGATCCTCAAGGAAGCCCATTACGTTGCGTCCACCGGTCGACCGGGTCCGGTTCTGGTTGACTTTCCCAAGGACGTGCAGCTGGATTCTCTTCCGCTCCGGGACGTTGACTTTGATCCACCGATGAATCTGCCGGGTTACCGTCCTCAGGTGCGACCTGTTGCTCCCGAGCAGGTGCGGCAGATCATTGCTGCGGTTCGTCGTGCCAAACGCCCGGTGCTGTATGTCGGCGGTGGCTGCATCCAAAGCGATGCCTCCGAAGAACTCACGCGGTTCGCGCTCCGCACCGGGATCCCGGTGGCAATGACCGTTATGGGTCTGGGTGTCTTCCCGGGCACACATCCTCAGTCGCTGCACATGCTGGGGATGCACGGCACCGTGTATTCCAATTTCGCTGTCGATCAGTCAGATCTGCTGCTGGCCTTTGGGGTGCGGTTCGACGACCGCGTCACAGGAAAGCTGGCGGAATTCGCCAAGCATGGCAAGATCGTGCACGTAGACATTGATGCATCAGAGATCCATAAGAATAAGGAAGCACACATCCCGGTGCACGGCGACGTTCGCGAGGCCCTTACGGCCCTGAACGCCGCGCTCACCGACGAAGACATCCCCGATCTCAGCGAATGGCACCAGCAGATCGCACAGTGGAAAGCCAGCTACCCCCTCAGCTATTCCTGTCCCGGTGACAGCATCCTGCAGCAGTACGCCATTGAAGAACTCTGGCGACAGACTCAAAACAAGGACGCCTATGTCGCGGTCGGTGTCGGACAGCATCAGATGTGGGCAGCTCAGTTCTACAAGTTCGACAAACCCCGCCGCTGGCTAAGCAGCTCCGGTCTGGGCACCATGGGCTTCGGCCTTCCCGCCGCAATGGGCGTACAGACCGCCCACCCGGATTCGCTCGTGATCGACATCGATGGTGACGGTTCGTTCCAGATGAACATTCAGGAACTCGCCACGCTCCACTGCGAAAAGCTCCCTGTCAAAATCCTGCTGCTCAACAATCAGCACCTTGGGATGGTCGTGCAGTGGGAGGACCGCTTTATGTCCGGTCGCCGTGCCCATACCTACCTGGGCCCCGTCGATCACCCTGAAGCACTGGGACAGGGCGACGGCTCCATGCCGGAAGAGACGTTCCCGAACTTTGTCAGGATCGCAGAGGGTTACGGAATCCGCGCCCGCCAGGTCCGCAGCCGTGCCGAATTCCCCCAGGCCCTCGCTGAAATGCTGGCTCACAAAGGCCCCTATCTGCTCGATGTGATCTGTCCTTACCAGGAACATGTGCTTCCCATGATCCCCAGCGGGAAAACAGTTCGCGATATCATTACCAAATGACAGATCCCTACGACGCACCGCGGCTCTGGGATCTCGCCTTCCACGATGAAACTCACCCGGAAGCCGACTTCCTTACCGCGGTCGCCCGGCAACATCTCAACACTGCCACCCCCCGCACGCTGGAAATCGGCTGCGGGGGTGGGCGACAAGTGCTGGAACTGCTTCGCCGAGGCTGCCACGTTTCCGCCATCGACCTCAATCCCCTCTGCGTCCGCGCTGTCCAGCAGCGACTCAAACGCTCACGACGCACAGCCGACATCCAGCAACAGGACATGCGGGATTTCCACTTTCCCCGGCCCTTTCAGCTGGTGCACTGTCTCGTCAACACCTTCCGGCATCTGCTCACGGAAACTGACGCCCGAACGCATCTCCAGCGTGTCGCCGCACACCTGGAACCTGGCGGCCTCTATGTCCTCGGCTTTCATCTGCTCCCGCCCGACGCCGAGGAATTTGACTGCGAACGCTGGACCGTTCACCGTGGTCAGCTCCGGATCACCACCACCATTCGCGTACTGGAATTCTCCCGCCGCACGCGTCAGGAACTGCTCCGCTTCTCTCTCAAAGCCACGCAGCCCGGTCGCATTCGTCGCTTTCAGGCCGAACATCGCCTGCGGATTTATAAGGCCGACCAGTTTCGCAGACTGCTGAATCGCGTCCCCGAGCTGGAGCTCATCGGTGTGTTCGACTTCTGTTACGACGCCACTGATCCGCTGCTGCTCAATGATCAGCTGGGTGATGCAGTGTTCGTGCTGAAGAAGCGGGGCTGAGATTGAACGGCGGGCGATCAGGCTGCGGCGGGCAGGAGTTCGCCGGCGATGGCGTCGATGTCAGCTGCTGACAGCTGGGACTTCTGTTCGGCGAATCCGACCAGCAGGGCCATGTCACAGAGTCGATTCAGTCGCCGAGGGATGCCGCTGCTCACTTCGTGCAGCCGCTGGAGGGCGTCGCGAGTAAAAACGACCGCTGTGTTCCCCGCCAGTTCGAGGCACTGCTTCACATATGCGGACGTTTCTTCGTGGCTGAAACCTGAGAGTGTCGCGGTGACTGCCACACGCTCGCTCAGCTGGCTGAACCGGCGTATCCGCGGAGCGAAGGCCGGCTGAGCAGCCAGGAGCAGAGACAGTTTGAGGTTGGCATCGGATTCCGCCAGATGCAGTAACGGGAGCAGCACCTGCTGCAGGCATTCATCGGAGAGCAGATGTGCATCGTCGAAGAACAGGAGTGGTCTGCGGCCGCAGGCTGCATGGCGGCGGAGCTGAACGCGGAGCTCACGGAACACCACGTCCAGCGATCCGATCATGCTCCCTGGTCGTCCGTCTTCGCTGAGTTCGCTGAGCAGCATTCGCAGCTGCTCTTCGACGCCCAGCGATGGAATCACCACGTGCACAAACGGACGCAACTGCGTGTACTCAGATGCAAACCACCGGATCAGGCTGGTCTTGCCGCTGCCGGAGCTTCCCAGCAGCAGTGCCGGCCCACTGAGATTATCGACCGCGTATCGAAAGCGTACGAGTGCGGCGGCACAGGACTGGCTGCGGAAGAACAGCGGGGGATCAGCAGCCTGTGCAAAGGGTCTCGCCGTCAGTTTCCAGTACGCTTCATACATCGGCAGGGGTCCTGAATTCACAAACGAGTAAACAAGGGATCTGAGGTTTGTCGGTCATCACCTGAGCGGCTCAATTCGTCCCGAAAACCGAACAACTCCGGTACCTGCCCCGGAGACCGCCGATTCATCGGCCGACTCCATCTGGACGTCGTCGTAGCTGGCTGTGACCTCAGACGCCGTATCCTGTACCGTCCGCTCCGGCTCCAGTGCACGGTTGCTCTGAAGCCGCGATGACGGCTCGGCCGTTTCAAACTCCCGCAGCAGTTCATCGAGATTCACATCCGCTGCTGCGCTGGCTGTGATTTCAGCACTGTTCCGCGTCTGGCCGTGACGGCGGAGATCATCGATGACGGTGAACAGGATTGCGAGAACAATGCCTGCAGCGACCCAGCCGCGCAGTTCGCGGATTCGGACCCACCAGTCGAATGCGGATGCTGCCGGCTTGATCAGCACTGGGCTGGCCGTGGGCTGAGCGGCTGAGGTGTTTTCAGCAGCGGCAGGAATGGCTGGAGCTGTGCAGGATTCCGCAAAGTCTGCAGGTGTCTGTGGCCAGTCCGGCCAGGAGCGAGTTTGTTCGGTTTCAGTTGCCGCTGTTCGGTGATCCGGCGTGGTCGCCGGAAGATCGGCTGACGGCAAACTGCTTTCGGGAACCGGTTTTACGGCCGCGAGTTTCATCAGTGCTTCGCTCAGCGCGTCCGACATTGATTGGCCCTGTGAAAGCAAAGTCAACAAAACGCCTTATCTGGTCGTGCCATCGGTCAGGTGCAGTGAGGAACTTGAGGAATATTCCGAATCTTCGGTTCGGGCTGGCGAGGCAGAGTTTTCCGGGCAAATGCCTGCGTACGACTGTCTGTGGCCTGGTCGCGGAGAAATGTTCCGGGTGGGCGGGCAGAGAGTCCGGAGTGGATTTCAGGGGGTGCTTTTGCGGAGCTGAATCCCTGAAATCACCGCGGCGCCCTGCCTGGCGCGGAATTCCAGACGCAGCGACTGATTGTCGCTGGTGGTGGCAGTGATCTCGCGCTGCAGGCTGCTGCCACGCTGCACCTCGATGTTTTCGAGCACGGTCGTCCCGTTGAGCAGGACGTCAAACGTGCGCGACGCAGCGGAGGTCTCTGGAAATCGGGCATTGGGATCGGCGAAGAACAGCTGCAGTTTCCATGTGCTGTCACCGGGCATTGCGACGGCAATACCGCAGTCATCGGATTTTTTGGCTGGAGCTGGTGCCGGTGCGGGGGCTTCCTTTTTCCCGCCGAGTACTGGTTCGATTTCCAGCCACGTCACATTCTGCAGACCGGATGCAAAGATCCACGGTTTGTCGCTGTCCGGATAGGCAGAAGAGTGTCGTCGCCAGGGTGTGGCTTCCGGATTGACCGTGATTCGGGCTGGAGAGACATCGGTGACGACGGCGGGCCATTCGACCCAGAGTGTACCGTCGGTGTCGCGACGATGGCCGGGTGCTCCGAAGTTGATTCCCAGATCGGCAATCGGTTGAGTACTGGTGTCGGGGCGTGCCAGTGCATTGACGGTCCAGGTTTCGACTTCCGGCATATGCACGAGTGCCAGTGAAGTCTGATTCTGATAGGAGCAGCTGCAGGTGCGTGTGTAATCCGGAGCATTCAGCACACCGTTGGCCACGACAAGGTTTCCTGAACAGCCCGAACGGAATCCGCCGAAGTTGCCGGTTCCGCCGTTGTCAGCGAGGTTATAGAAGCCGGCGGCACCGGATCGGAAGGTGAGAAAGTTTTCGCTGGCGAGGATGGTGTTGCAGCCGTAGGCGCGATTCAGGGTAAAGGGTGTTTCTATACCCGTCAGCGGGTTCAGAATCAGCCATGGTTTTCCGGTTTTGAGGTACCATGCTCCGGCCGAGTCCCTGTTTGAGTTGGCGTTGGCGATGATCAGATCGTTATGCAGGATGCAGGGCCCGGAATACTGCACATCCGGCTGATACCAGACGACTTCACCGGTAGCTCCCCGACATACCATCAGACCACGATCGGGTTCACCTGCCAGTCGATCACTGGCAGCCGCACCGGCCTGGAGCAGGAGGTCGTGCTGTTCTGAATACCCCAGCCATGTTCCGAAAATGTTTTCGTTTTTCTGCCAGAGTTCTTTGCCTGTCAGGGCGTCGAGTGCGAGGATGCGGTAGGTGTCCGGGGCTGCAATTCCGCGGCGCTGCAGTTTTTCTTCCACCTGTCTGGGATTGCGATCCAGGCAGTAGATCCTTCCGCCTCCTGCAATCACTCCGTTATTCCAGAAGCTGTGCGTGGCCTGAGTTTTCCAGAGCTGTTTTCCGGTGAACCGGTCAAATCCGACCAGCATCAGGCTGCCGGCCCGGTCCAGGCTTTTCGACCCGAAACCTGCTTTATTGCCGCTCAGCCTGCTGTCCTCGTCCTCAAACGACAGATCCAGACGCTGTCGATAGCGAGCGAATCCGAGTCCACCGATGAGCACGTTCTGATACACGCCAAGGTAGCTCCATTCCTGGGGCTCCTGTGGATTCGGCTGAGGCAATTCAATGGTACGAATGGTGTGTCCGTCTGTCGGATCCAGCACTCGGCAAACGGCTCCCTCCAGAATGTACACGTGTTCGGGTGTGGCCACGTAATTTGTTCCCCGTGCATTGGCGCCGGGAATGTGGACCTGATTGTAGGCGGGATCCAGAGGGGTATCTTTGTAGGTTGAGTCGTAGTACACATCGAAGGTTCCAAGGTCTGCAAATTCCCGTCTCCAGAGAACTCGGCCGGTATACACATCGCGGGCGCTGAGTGTATTGATACCCTGAATGAACAGGCGGCCATCAACAACCTGCTGCCCGGGGCCGTGGCCATGTCTTGGCAGCACGTCGAGGTTGCTGCTGCCGCCGAACCAGAGCACTCCCAGCGGCAGCTTCACTCGCGCATCGTCCGATTTTCGTGTATTCGCAATGCTGCCGTGGAGATGGGTCCAGTCGGCGGTTTCCGGCAATGCTCCGGTGCGGGTGACCCGGACACCGGGCGGATTGACTTCGACTGTGGCTTTTTCCAGTTCCAGGGCAGCGACGGCGGTCGCCAGGGCCGACGCATCAGCTGTTTCGCAGAGCAGCTGAAGAACCCCTCCGTAAGGCCTGACTGACTGGTAGATCTGTTTCAGCGCAGGTGCATTGGCGGCAAGCTGGCTACTGAGTTCACTGCCCACGACGATGCTGTGGGCCAGATAAGGAGCTGTGTTGAAGTCCTGCGGCGCTGCGTGGTGAGCGGTGACTTTTCCATAGACTCGCTGACTGGTCCAGCGTTCGCGGAGCAGTTCCACGCGCTGCAGGTCTGCGTCAACGCATGCCAGCTGGACAAAGGGTGAGCGTTCAGCGAAGGCGCTGACGAGGGCGGTGTCAGCCGTTCCGAACCACAGTGCGTAACCTTCTGCCGGCAGACTCTGCAGCAGTTTTGTCGCGGCCTCTTCGGAATGCTCTGCAAGTGGCTCGACTGCGACCGGTTTGGTGAGGTCATGGAGCAGAGGTGCTGTGTTCGGTGGGGCGGCAAAGGCATGCAGATGTCCTTCGGCGGTGACTGCGAAGAGCCGCTGGCTGGCTGCGAGCAGTCGCTGGATGCTGCCGCTGGCGGCCATCGCCGGAATCAGCATACGTGCCTGCGGCTGAGTGTCGGGGGTGACCTGCTGCGGATCAGCAGGCAGCGGCAGGCTGTGGATTCCGGAAGCACCTGCCGCGTACAGAGTGCCGCCGGAGAGTATCAGATCGCCTGAGGCATCCAGTGGAGCTTCCCACAGCGTACGTCGGTTCTGATCGTAAGCCCGGACAACCGGACTGCCGTCTGATTCTGCTGCGGCGTAGAGCAGACCGTCGTGGAGTACTGGTTCGCTGCACTGGAAAGACTGTTTTGCACCGTTACTCAGGTCGAATTCCCGAACTCCGCGCTGTCTGGTGTGGACAAAGAATGACCTGTCGTCTGCGATCACGAACGATCCGCCGACCCCCTTACCACCAGCATTCAGCTCGAAGTAGTTCATCGCTCCGCTGCTGCGATTGAAGACGGCGGGGACGGACCGGCCCCCCGGGACGATGAGCGCATCAGCGGTGGCCACAAGGGCTCCCTGCGGAGCCACGCCGGCAAACGACGGGGCGCTGTGCGGCTGTCGAATCCAGGTAGCACCGGTGGAATCATTGAGCCACACCAGACGTCCCGTAGCTACTTCGACCGCCCCGACGTAGACGCCCATCATTGGCCAGATACTGCTGGCAAAATAGACCACGCCATCCCTGATCACCACGCCGCCGCGTGCCGGCCAGGTGGAGATCAGCCGTCGATTGCCGACGAGCCGGCGGCTGCCCGGGGCAGCGAGAAACTTCCATCGCAGCTTTCCGCTGACGATGTCGAGGCAGTACAGACAGCCGTCATCACTCACGAAACAGACACTCTCTGTCGTCCCGGCGGGCGGGAGTCGGACGGGGGCATCGGTGATGAAAGACCAGAGCTCTTTGCCGGTGACCGTGTCGAGCGCGGAGACACGATCCGTGTCGCTGAAAGCCAGAATGAGTCGATTGCCGACCACGATGGGTTCCAGCAGTCGATCATAGGGCATGAGATCGAGGTTGAGCGGATCATCCCAGGCCTGGATGCGCGGAGGTGCGCTGAGGCTCCAGCTGTGTTGCAGCTGCTCAGGAAGTACAGCCGTTCCGGCAGCGGATCGCCCTGCGTCGAACCGCCACATTGGCCAGTCCGATGCAGAAGCAGAAGCTGCGGCTGGAAGAATCGTGAGCAGCAGAGCGAGCAGCCGAATGGTGGATGTGTGCATGGTTATCGGGAGCAGCTTGTGGTGTTGGAGGACATGTGCCGGCTGAATTCTCTCTGCTTTTGTGAATTCCTGATGCAGGCGGGGCCGGATTCCGGTGAAGTTGGGCTGTCGCCGGGAGTTTGACTTTTTCCTGGACAGCTGGCAACCCGTAACGTGCTGCTTCGTTGAATGCCGGGGGGTGCATCAGCGTGCCATGCTGAGTCCGGCGGGGCGTTGTTTGAGTCGCTCGGCGAGTCGGGGCATGAGTCCGTAGGCGAGTGCGAGGAGTTTGATGGGGTGGATGGTGGGGATACTGGCCTGTTGCTCCATCTGCATGCGGCAGCTGCTGCAGTCGGTTGTGCCGGCGACGGCGTCGATACTGGAGATGGACTGGATCAGGTCATGTCCGATTTCGAGCGACTTGGGGAAGTTTTGGGAGGCGAGGCCGAAGGTTCCGGCCATTCCTGTGCAGCCTTTTTCGAGGTTCAGGATCCGGATTTGGGGGATGAGCAGGAGGAGTTCGCGGAGTCCGGCTTCGGGACCGAGGGCGCGGATATGGCAGGGGGTGTGCCAGGCAAGTCGGATGGGGAGTGGAGTGAAATCGCGGCGGAGCTTTCCGCGGCGATGCAGATCGAGGAGAAAGGAGCCGGCGTCATGTGTTTGTCGAGCGACGATTTCAGCATCTTCCCGATTGGTGAGCAGTGGGTATTCGCGGGAGATGCAGAGGGCGGCGGAGGGTTCGGTGCAGAGGATGGGATAGCCTTCGCTGGCGGGTTCTGCGAGTTCGCGGAGGTTGTGTTCGGCGACATTTCGGGCGGCGTCGAAATCGGCGGCCGAGACCATGCTCATGCCGGACACGGTTTGATGCGGCGGAACGTAGACGCGAAAGCCGTTGTGTTCGAGGACTCTGCAGAAGGCTTCGGCAAGTTCGGGGTCATGAAAGTTGGCGAAGTAATCGACGAAGTAAACGACGGTTGGAAAAGGGGATCCGGGTGTGGCGGAGTTATCCGGGCGGCGAACGCGGGAGGAATTGAGGAAGGAAGTGCGGGCGAAGCCGGGAAGTCTGCGGGCAGCGGCAAGACCGGTGAGTCTTTCGAGGAGTGAGCGGACGATGCGGGAACGCAGCAGTGGATTGGCGAGCGGGGCGAATCGTGAGAGCAGTGGCGCCCATGTGTGCACGCGGGACAGGAGCCACTGGGTGCGGGTCAGTCCCTGAGCGCGGACGAACTGGGCGCGGGCTTCAAGGACGATGCGGGGGATATCGACTTCGGAGGGGCATTCCAGCTGGCACTGTTTGCAGTTGAAGCAGCTTTCGATTACGGGGCGAACGGATTCATTCTGGAGCAGATCGGCGGCGCTGTCGGCGCAGAGTGCGTGGCGAAGAAGTGCGGCCTTGGCGCGGGGGGCAAGTTCTTCGGCGTGACCGTCGCTGACAAAGGGGCACATGCGTCCGACGGAATCCCTCACGCGACAGGAACCGCAGCCATTGCAGCGAACAGCCGCGGTCGTGGCGTCTTCAGCGGACCAGTTCAGCTGCATCACGGGCAGCAGTGGTGCTTCGCCGGCGTCCTGGGCACGCAGCGCGGGACGATGATGTCGCAGCCAGCGGAGAGGAGATTCGGCTGGTTCGGCAACGATTTTCCCGGGATTCAGCAGGAGTAAAGGGTCGAAAAGTCGCTTAATCTCTTCGAAAACACGGTACAGAGGGCCGTACTGGCTGCGGATAAAGGGCGTGCGTGAGAGGCCATCGCCGTGTTCACCGCTGATTGTGCCGCCTGCTGCAATGACCTGTGCGTACAGGTCGGTGGCGAGGTCCATGAGCTTTGTGGGGTCGCCATTTGAGGGCACTGGCAGAATGGGACGAAAATGCAGCTGTCCCGAGGCGGCGTGTGCATACAGCGTGGCAGTGACTTCGTGCTGCTGAAAGATTTTTTGTGCCGTTTGCAGAAAGGGGGCCAGCTGTTCAGGAGGAAGTGCAACGTCTTCGACGAACGGGAGTGGTCGGGAATCACCGCGAAGACTTGCCAGCAGCGAGACAACACGGGCGGGGAGCGACCAGAGCAGTTCCGCTTCTTCGAATGTCCCGGCAGTTCGCGTGACCCGGAAGTCCAGTCCCTCGCTGCGAAGGAGTTTCTGCAGGTCCTGCAGACGCTGCAGCACGCCACCCGCTGCTTCTCCAGTGAACTCCACAATCAGGCCGGCTTCGGCTTCCGGCAGAATTGCAGCTCGGAGCCGTTCATCGGAGCCTCGTCCCAGGCTCAACAGACGGCGATCCAGCAGGTCACAGGCACTGGGATCCATCGGCAGAATCAGCTGAGTGGCCCGCACTGCATCTTCCAGCGAAGCGAACATCAGCATGGCCGCGGAGCGATGATCCGGAATCGGCAGTGTGAACAGCGTGGCTTCGGTGAATAGTCCCAGCGTCCCTTCTGAACCAGCCAGCAATCGCGGCAGATCCAGTGTCTCTGTTGTGAGCACTCCGCGGAGCATGTAACCGCTGCAGTTGCGAATCAGCGGTGGCTGATGCCTGCGAATGAGTTCTTCGCTGGAACGCAGCAGCCGCGTGAGTTGTGTGAGCAGATCTGCCCGACGCGTAGCAGGCGTCAGTTGTGCGAGTGAAAGTTCGGATGGCAGGCCGGAGAGGCTGGCTGTGGTGGAATGCGACTGAACAATCTGAGGGGAGCTCAGTCCGGGCCTGCTCAGACGCTCCCGAGAAAGCTCCAGCCGCTGCCCCCCGGACAATACACATTCGACACTTGCCAGATGGTCGCGAGCCGAACCAATCTGTACCGCGTGTGATCCGGCCGCATCCACAGACAGCATTCCGCCGATCGTGGTAATGCGACTGTTCGAGGGATCCGGAGCGTAGTAGCGACCGATCGCCCGCAGTTCCCGATTCAACTGATCCCGGAGTACGCCCGGCTGCACCCGCACATGGTCGTCGCCGATTGCCAGCACGCGGTTCATGTGACGCGAAAAGTCAACGATGATCCCGCTGCCCAGGGCTCCCCCGGCAAGGCCGGTGCCCGAACCGCGGGGTGTGAGCGGGATGCGTTGTTCAGCTGACCAGGCAGCCAGTTTTTCAACGTCGGCAGTCGTTCGCGGACAGACAATTGCCAGCGGCTCGATCTCAAACAGACTGGCGTCCGTCGAATAGAGAGCGACGGAAGCGCGATCGATCCGGACTTCGCCGTCAATCACGTCCTTCAGGTCCTCTGCTATCTGCCGACGTTGCTCTTCCACTCGCCCTGCTCTCCCCCTTCCCCCGCCGTGAATTCATCAAAACCATCACTGGCTTCCCTGCCGCCGCTCCAGCTGCCGATAACGCTCTGCTGTTCCCAGGTCGAACTTCGGATGCTGCTGATCGATCAGCGTCCGTCGATGACGCGCCCCGCAGCGATAGCATACCAGCATGTCCCGCATCAGCAGAAACAGCGCCATATCCAGCAGTGCGGCGGCAAACAAAAACCCAAGTGCCAATTCGGGGCGGTAATATGCCCAGGCGATACTGCTGGAAATGGCCGCTGCAGCCACAATTGCCAGTCCCAGTCCCGGCGGAAAGTCCTTTTGACGCCACAGGTCGTCGCAACCACAAATCCGGCAGCGACACAATCGACCGTTCTGGTAGTCCGCCATGCCCTCATCCCGCGACCAGCCACAAGCGTCGCAGGAGACCCTGGCCGACTCAGGTTGGGGCGCAGAAAGGCACCGAGCCTGACACGCAGGACACTGAAAAACAATATGACCAGCCATATACCCGCGTTCCCCCTGGGACAAATCGGCTGCAAAACCTTAGTCTAACCGGGTTACGCCTGCTTCCGTATGAAACTTCCCTGACCGAATGAGATTTTTTCAGAGTCTTTCTCCGGATGGTCGCTGGAAAAATGCGGGGATTTTCTTTGACGTGCGGGAAATTTGACCTAGGTTCTTCAGTGTTCCCGGAACTCCCGGATTGACAATTCCGGCCGGAGCACTCGAACGAAACAAAATAAACAACGCGGTGAGGAAAGCCAGGATGCTTTGAGGGGACCTTGCCGCGTTGTTTTTTTGCGTCGTCGCAGGATCGAGGAAAATCCGGGCGAAAATCTTCCGATTTGAACGATTTTGAGGTTGGCAGGGAATTTTCCGTTAAGTCACACGGGTGCTGGATTCGATCTGCCCGATACGGCGGGTTCTGCCTGACGGCGGTCTTTCTTCAAAAACCCGCATGCAACTCTTACTGCCAAAGGGATCGCCAGGGATGGCTCCTTCTGAAACTTACCGCCCCACCACTCCCACGCTGCTGCAGTTGAGCACCACGTTGCTCACTGTCGCGCTGGCCTGTGGGCTGGCACTGCTTTTCATCCTCAATCTCCCTTTACGAAAGCCAGACCCTGCAACGGTCGAAAAAGCGACATTCAAGGGTGATCCGCTCTTCGTGGTGCAATTTCCAAGGTTCGAAGCGGAACCGGTGGGGGACAGCGTACGGGACGTTTCGCAACTTCGCAGACAACCCATTCCCGATCACCTGCCTCCCCTGAATCCGCCTGCTCAGGCTCCGCACAAAGAGCACACTCCCGAATTTACCGCTGCTGAGCAGATGTTTGAAGCGTTTCCGGGGGAAGACGATCAGCCCACAGAACTGCAGCCGGAATTTGAGCCCGAGCCAGCACCGGTTGCCCGCCGAAACCCGCCCCGCCCCGCCACCGGCCATGCCGCTGCAATGCAGCCGCGCGGCGTTGTCAGCGCTCCGAAAGTACCGGCTAATCGCCAGCAGACCCGACCGCAGCGATGGTCGCCATCGGCCACTCCCGATCACACGCTGCCACGTCCCGGACGCACTTTCACGATGCCTGAAACCGGCTTCCCGGAGGCAGCCCTCGACTCCACTGCGGCACCCGCGGCAGAAATCGCTGCCGAACTGCGAAGTATGAAAGAGCAACTCTCGCAAATCACCAGACAGCTCGCTGCCCAGCAATCAGCGAAGGCCGTTGCCACGCAGCAGACGCCAGCGGCGCAGCCAGTACCACGGACAACCGCAGCACGGCCACGGCAGACCCAGGTCATGGAAGAACCGGTCTTTAATCCCATCGACAGCGGGGATGTGGCATCGCCAGGCGAGTCGGCGGAACCGGAGTTCGTACCGGAAACAGAGTGGGAATCGGAACTGGCAGCGGAGCAGTCACCAGGAACGGCAGCGACCGAAGCTGCAAAAAAAACAGAGTCCGAACCCCAGCCTCCGGCTAAGCCTCTGCCGGCACCGGAGCCGCAGCCGACACCGGCCGAAGCTCCAGTCCCGCTTCCGGAACCCGAGCCGTTACCGGCGCCCGCCCAACCAGAGCCGACAGTTCCGGTTCCAGTTCCGGTTCCGGAGCCGGAGCCGCAGGTTATGCCTCAGATGCCACAGCCGGCAGTGCAGCCTGATCCCGTAACTCCGGTTCCCCCGCCTGTTCCGGTGGAACCTGCGTCGCCTGCCGAACCATCAGCCCGTTTTGTTCCACCGCAGCCCACCGAACCGGTCGTGCGTGCAGTTCCGCCACCCTCACCGACGGTGAGTCCGGATGAGCGGATTGCGGGCATGAGTCTGGTTCCTCCGCCTTCCGATGAAGCCATTCGTGCTGCGGTGCAGCCACTCAGTGTGCGTGCCGGGGGAGTGGGGCTGCAGGAGCGGACAAGGGTGGCCAGTGGGGCACCACCGCAGTATGGTGGCACAATGGTGCGTGGGAGTGACAAGCGGGGGCAGCAGCGATCGACGGCGATTTCTCATTCCGTTGCCGGAGTTCGGGGATCCGTGATTTCAGGGAAGGAAGAGTCGCCGCGTCCGGGCATCTCGGCTCCGGCGTGGTTCAGAAATCTGCTTGCGGGACGGAAGACATCGCAGCGACCGACTGTGGCGGGACCGTCGGGCCGTTCTGCCGATGGAGGTCGCTCGGCTGTCGCGGCCACCGCAGGCGGCGCAGCAATTTTCGATCAGAGGCCGCGGAGCGGGGTTGTGCGTGCATCTGCGACAGGCAGCCAGGAGTTGTCTGAGGGAGCGATCCGTCGGGCCGCGCACGTATCGCCTGTGGATGAGTCATCGTCCGGAGGTGTGCAGCAGTCGACGCAGTACCGATCGCTGCGGGACGGCCACAACAAGCCTGGGCGGCTGTTTGATCCGCACGCATGGTCATCACCGGCATGGCTGGAGGACTCGGTCGGGCAGCACTGAGTGATCTTTATTCGACGTCTTCGAGGACGGTTTCGCGGACGACTTCGTCGATGGTGGTCAGGCCGTCGAAGATGAGTTTGAGACCGGATTCGCGAAGGGTGGTCATGCCCTGCTGACGGGCGATATTGCGCAGGTCATCTCCGGAGGATTCGGCGGCGACGCCGTCGCGGAGTTCGTCGGACATCATCATGAGTTCGTAGATGCCGATACGCCCTTTGTAACCTGAATTATTGCAGCGGGCGCAGCCTTTGCCGTAATAGAACTTGTATTTGCGCGCGGTATTGAGCGGCAGCTGGAGTTCCATGAGCAGTTCGTCAGACGGCTGGAACTGTGTGCGACATTCGGAACAGATGCGGCGAACCAGCCGTTGTGCAAGGATGCCTTCGACGGTGGCGGTGATAAGGAACGCGGGGACTCCCATATCCCGCAGGCGGGTGATGGCAGAAGGGGCGTCGTTGGTGTGGAGGGTGCTGAACACGAGGTGTCCGGTGAGTGAGCTCTGGACGGCGATTTCGGCGGTTTCATAGTCGCGGATCTCGCCCACCAGAATCTTGTCGGGGTCGTGCCGAAGAATTGCGCGCAGCACGTTTGCGAAGGTCACCCCGACGTCAGGGTTAACGGGTACCTGAATGATGCCTTCGATGTCGTATTCGATCGGGTCTTCACTGGTGATGATCTTGGTTTCTGTGTCGTTGAGTTCGTTGAGAGCGGAGTAGAGTGTGGTGGTCTTTCCGGAGCCGGTGGGACCGGTGACGAGAATGATGCCGTTGGGGCGTCTGAGGAGTCCGCGGAACTTGTTGAGCGTGACCGGGTCCATGCCGATTTTGTTCAGATCGAGTGCCACGACGGTCCGGTCGAGCACTCGCATGACGACAGCTTCGCCGAAGAGCGTCGGCAGCACGCTCACACGGAGGTCCACGTTGTTGCCGCCCACATTGAGTTCGATACGACCGTCCTGCGGGAGCCGGCGTTCGGCGATATCGAGGTTGGACATCACCTTGATACGGCTGACGATGGCATTGGCGAGATGGCGGGGTGGCGGGACCATTTCGTAGAGCACGCCATCGGCTTTGACGCGAATCTTGAATTCGTCCTCGAATGGTTCGAAATGAATGTCGCTCGCCTGGTCGCGAATGGCGAGGAGCATCACCATGTTGAGCAGCTTTTTGATGGGCTGGGAGTCGGACATTTCTTCTTCGGAGGCGAGATCGTAGCCGCGGATGCGTTTTTCGGAGTCTTCGTCTGTGGAGAGCTGTTCAATGACGTCCTCAATGCTCTCTTCGCGGCCTGCGTAGCAGCGGGCGATCGCCGCTTCAACGTCGGGAGCTGAGGAGACTGCACCACGAATTTCATGACCCAGAAAGTTCCGCAGGTCATCAAGGATTGCCACGTTCTGCGGGTCTGCCATGGCAACGGTGAGGACGTTGTTCTTCATGGAGACGGGCATGATTTTGTACATTTCCGCCATGGTCTGCGGAACGATTTCCAGCACGTTCGGCTGGATTGTTGTTTCTTCGAGGTTAATGAGTGGCATGCCCCACTGTTCGGCGAGTGCCTCGGTGACCTGACGCTGGTTGACCAGCCCCATCCGCACTGCTACCTGACCAATGGGCTGACCGGGACTCTGCTTCTGCTCTTCGAGGATATCCCAGAGCTGATCGTCGTTGATGTAGCCGAGGTCGACGAGGATCTGCCCGAGTTTTCGTTGTGCCATGGGGAAATTGCCGCGAGTAGGGAAGGGGGGCGGTTGTCAGTTGTCATTGGTCATTGGTCATTGGTCATTGGTCATTGGTCATTGGTCATTGGTTGGGGGGGGGCGTTTATTCATCATCGTCGTCAGCGGGTTCTTCGTCGAAGACGCCACGTTTGGCGCGTTCGATACGGGCGCGGAGTTCTCCGGGGTTGTTGGATTTATAGAGCACGTCTTTTTCGTCGCAGATGCCGTTTTTCCAGAGGTTGAAGAGGGAGTCATCGAGGAGGATCATGCCGAACTTGCGTCCGGTCTGGATGGCACTGTTGATACGGAAGGTTTTGCCTTCGCGGATGAGGTTGGCGATGGCGGGTGTGACGACGAGCATTTCGTAGGCGGCGACGAGTCCTTTGGGTTTGCGGGGCAGGAGAGCCTGGGAGAGGATGCCGATGATGGCATTGGCCAGCTGCGTGCGGATCTGTTCCTGCTGGTTCGTGGGGAACACGTCAATGATACGGTCGACGGTTCCCTGAGCACCTGTGGTGTGGAGGGTACCGAAGACGACGTGTCCTGTTTCGGCTGCGGTGATGGCGGAGGAGATAGTTTCGAGGTCTCGCATTTCACCGACGAGAATGGCATCGGGGTCCATTCGCAGGGCGCGGCGGAGGGCTTCCGGGAAGGTGGCCACGTCCACTCCGATTTCCCGCTGGTTAATGGTGGAGTGATGATGTTCGTGGTAATACTCAATCGGGTCTTCGAGCGTAATGATATGGTGATCCATGTTGTGGTTCATCCAGTTGATCATTGACGCGAGGCTGGTGGTTTTTCCGGAACCGGTGGGGCCGGTGACGAGGAACAGTCCGCGGGGACGCTGGATCAGTTCGCGAACGACGGGTGGCAGTCCGAGCTGTTCGAAGGTGAGGAATTCGTTGGGGATGCGGCGGAGTACCATGCCGATCATCCCGCGCTGCTTGAACACGGCCACTCGGAACCGTGCCTTGTCACCGAAAGCAAAGCCGAAGTCGGTTCCGCCGCGTTCCTGGAGTTCCTGCTGGTTGCGTTCCGGCGTGATGCTTTTCATCAGACTGGTGGTGTCGTCAGCGGAGAGCGTGCGGGTTTCCAGACGCACCATGCGACCACCCGAACGAATCACGGGGGGCTGACCAACGGTAATGTGCAGGTCGCTGACTCGTTCCTTGACAACAGTTTCAAGGAGCTTATCGATCTGGAAACTGCGAAGGGTACCTGTGGACATTGAGAGGGGCCTTTTGGGTCATTGGTCATTGGTCATTGGTCAGTGGGCAGTGGGCAGTGGGCAGTGGGCAGTGGCGGGATTAGTGGCCGCCTTTGGAGAGTTTGTAGACTTCTGCGAGCGTGGTGAGTCCGGCGAAGGCTTTGTCTTTGGCGTCTTCGACGAGTGTTTTCATGCCGAGGAGTCTGGCCTGGCGGCGGATGTTCTGGGCGGGTTCGCTGTTGAAGGCCATTTCCCGGAGTGTGCTGTTCATGGTCATGAGTTCGAACACGGCTCGGCGACCTTTGTAGCCGGTGTGTTTGCAGTTGGCGCATCCGCGTCCGCGGACCCATTGTCCATCGGAGAGTTCATCGGGAGTGATGTTGAAGACTTCGACTTCTTCGGGGGTGGGCTGGTAGGGTTCTTTGCATTTGGGGCAGACGACGCGAACGAGTCGCTGGGCCATGACGGCCATGAGCGAGCAGGCGACGAGGAAGGGCTGGACGCCCATATCGATGAGTCGAGTGATGGCACCCGGGGCATCGTTGGTGTGCAGGGTGCTGAAGACGAGGTGTCCGGTGAGTGATGCCTGGATGGCCATTTCGCCGGTTTCCTGGTCGCGAATTTCGCCGACGAGGATTGCGTTGGGGGCTTGTCGCAGCATGGCTTTGATGATGCGGGCAAAATCGAGTCCGATGCTGTGTTTGACTTCGACCTGATTAATGCCGGGCAGGTAGTATTCGACGGGGTCTTCGGCGGTGATGATTTTGCGGTCGGGGCGATTGAGTTCTCCGAGGGCGGAGTAGAGGGTTGTGGTTTTTCCTGAGCCGGTGGGACCGGTGACGAGGAAGATGCCGTTGGGGCGCCGGATGACATTCTGGAAGGTGCGGTAGTTATCGTCGCTGAAGCCGAGGTTGCGGATACCGATCTTGATGTTGTCGCGGTCCAGAATCCGCATCACGACGGCCTGGCCGTGATTGGTGGGGAGGATGGAGACGCGAAGGTCGAATTCCTTGGTGCCGGCTCGGGTTTTGATACGGCCGTCCTGAGGGCGACGTTTTTCGGCGATGTCCATGCGGCCCATGATTTTGAAGCGTGAGATGAGTGCGCCGAGGAGTCGTTTGGGGGGGGAGTCACGTTCGATGAGGACGCCGTCGATGCGGTAGCGAATGCGCACGCGGTCTTCGAACGGTTCGATATGAATATCGCTGGCGCGTTCGCGCACAGCCTCAGAAATAATCAGGTTGGCGAGGCGGATAATGGGGGCACTGTCGTCTTCCTCGCCTTTCATCGCAGCCGCGGCTTCGACGTCGGTGAAGTCGATCTGAGTTTCCGTGAATTCGGAGATCATCGAGTCGACAGACTCGGTTTCGGACTGTCCGTAATGACGATTGATGGCGCCCTGGATGGATTCCATTGGGGCCATGACCGGGCGGATGTCACGGTTGAGCACGAAGCGGAGTTTGTCGAGGACTTCGATGTTGTTTGGATTGTGCATGGCGATCGTGACGGAGTCGCCATCGGAATCGATGGGGATGACGATATTTTCCCGGGCAATCGATTCGGTCACAAGTTCGATAATGGAATGGGGGATCTGACGCCCGTCCAGTTCGATGTAGTCGTAGCCGAACTGTTCAGCCTGGACGCGTCCGAGATCACCGCCGGAAATGTAACCGAGGCGGACGAGCGCATCTTCGGGGGTGATGCCGAGATTGGCCGCCATACTGCGGGCTTCTTCGAGCTGCGATTCGCCGATCGTGCCGTCGTCGACAAAACGCTCGAGCCAGTCACGCATCTGAGTACTCCGGTGCCGGGACCCTGGGCCGCGGCTGTGCAGGGAACAGGAATATTGGAATGTTGTCCGAGTGTCCGGTAACAGCCAGTCTGGATAATAACAACCATTCTGGAACAGCGATCAGCCGGAAATTCGACATTTCCGGGCTGCAGAGGTGAGCCGGTCAGCCGGGGGACAATGGAGAAAGGATAACGGGCAGGAGCGGAAACCGGCAGCTTGCCCACTTGAAAAATACGGCATATTCCGCCCATTTGCCAGCGAAATTGCCGGAAAAAACAGCGGAATTCATGCTGCCCTGCCGGGACTTCAGCCGCCGTCTGCTGACCAGCCACAATCCCGGCAGGCGGCGGCGAGGAACTGTTTTCGGCCGGATGCGGAATCTCCGCCCCTACCTTCCTCACCACTCATTTTCTCGTCAGAACTGGCGCTCCAGCGACAACCGGTATCATGGGTAATTGGCAGAATCTGCTTGACGTTCAACGGAAAACGGACGATGCTGACAGGAGAAAATTCCGCTTTTCGTGGAGTTGCGTGCTACTGCGGGAACCTTCGCGAGGTTTTTCAATGTCATTCTCTTCCTCATTCGGATCACTTGCCCGGCTCAACTGGCCACGCTTTGTGGCTGCCGGCCTTGCGGCTGCCGTTTCCGTTTCCACCTGCGGCACTCAGTCGTTCGCCGGAGATAACGCGAACGGCGCCAGCCCTGCCCTTCCCGCCCCGCTGCACGCATCGAAACTCCGTGTGGAAGCCCGACTCGCTGCTGAGGACGGTGATTTCCTCAAAGCCGTCACCAAACTCGAACAGGCCGCTCAACTCTCCGGCGACCGTGTGACCGCCAGCAAAGCGGCCGAAAGCCGTAAAAACATCGAGGCGGCCGGCGGGAGTATGGCTGACTTCGGTTCACTGATGAACCTGATCATGACCCAAACTTCGCCTCCGGCACTTTGGGTGGCCAACGGCGAAGAAGACGGTGGCTCCATGACCCCGTACATGCAGGGGGTCTTCTTCGGGATCCCGGCAATGACCGGTCTGTTCGTCGCTGCGCATGACAATTCCCGTCTGCAGGCCGCGTTTGATCTGGCCCGCACCGCCAACATCAATCGCGACGTGCAGGCGACGTCCGGACTCCGGCTGGTCTCTCTGCCACGGCTCGAACAGCACCTGCTGAAACTGCAGACCGCCGGTCAGCCGGTCCCCGAAGACGCAGCCGCTCTGGCCGGACTCACCGCCGTCGAATATCTGTTCGTATTCCCCGGCTCCGGCGACGTCGTTATCGGCGGACCCGCCGGCAACTGGAATGTGGATGCCGATGGTCGTACAGTGAATGCCACCAGCGGCCGGCCTACGCTGCGTCTCGATGACCTCATCACACTCAGCCGCACCTTCTCACCGGGCGGCCGTGGCTTCCTGATGTGCACAATTGACCCGCAGGCGGATCAGGTGAAGGCTGTCAGGGAATTCGCCGCACGCACGCAGCTCACTGCCGGCACTGTTCGTCGCTTCACTCAGCAGGTCGAAGACATGCTGGGGCTGCAGACCGTGACTGTTCTCGGTGTGCCGAATGATTCCCGAGTGGCCAGTGTGATTGTGGACGCCGACTACCAGATGAAGCTGATCGGCATCGGTCGCCGCGACGGGGCTCCGGGAATGAAGAGCTACTTTGAACTGGCCGGCCGCGCGGAACGCAATGGAGCTGCCATGGATGCACTCCGCTGGTGGATGACCGTGGGTTATGATGCCATCCAGATGGCGCCCGACCAGTCGGCCTTCGAGTTCACCGGTCGCTCTGTTCGCTGCCTGTCAGAGAATCAGCTTGTGGAAAGCGATGGCACCCGCCGATCCACTGGCAAAGCCGACACCGCCAACACGGAATTTGCTCGCCTGTTCACAGAGAATCTGCCGGCTCTGGCAGAACAGGATGCTGTGTTTGCCGACCTCCAGAACATCTTCGATCTGGCTCTGGCAACAACTATGATCTCCACGATGGAACTGCAGCATCGCGCCGGCTGGAAGCCGGAAGTCTTCCGCGCCGACAGCAGCTTCCCGACGACCTCCGTGGAAGTCCCGAAAGAACTCATGACAGCCGCAGCAAGCCGAGTCTACAAAGGCGGTACGATTATTGTTCAGGTAGCAGGTGGCGTCCGTGTGGACGTCCGCGACATTGTGAACAACCCGGAGACATTTCAGGTGTCTGCAGAAGTGGTTTCTTCCGCCCGTAACGCCAGCCCCGTGGGCCAGTCCGGTACGTGGTGGTGGGACGCAGCAGCTCGATAGATCAGACGTACACTCCTGACGCAGGGGGTGGTGCTGTAAAGGCATCGCCCCCTTTGCGTTTTGGGAGGGCATCCGTGTGGCGGTGATTGTCAGGGCGACTCCCGAGTATTCTTTGCTGCGACTTTGGCCGGTCATGAACGCAAAGGTGCATGGCACCTTGTGGCGTAAGCTGAGTTTGGGATTCGTTTTGCGAAGAATGGTTGCCCCCGGCTCCCTCACGGTCGCGGCTCGGGTTTTCCCCTGGTGACTGCCATGGAGATCGCGCTGACCACCGCCCCCAACAGATCCTGGATGGAGGCCTTGTAAGGCCGGTTTCAGAGCCCTGCAGAGGGCCGGCAAAGGCTCTTTGCACGCACCTGAAAACGGCCCTTCAGGCCTTCAGGACCATGGTGGGCCGCATCCCTGGGGCTGTCGCCCCAGGCTTGGTGAATGCGGCCCTGCAGGCCTGAATTGCACGCTTTTCGCGTGGCACTGCGAATGGCGAAGGCGAATTGGTGAATGGCGAATGGATCAGGCGGCTTGAGCGACGATGCCGCGGGCTTCCAGCCAGGCAATGACTTCGCGTGCCAGTTGTTCGATACCTTTGTTGTCGGAATCGAGGACAATTTCGGGTGATTCGGGGGCTTCGTAGGGGGCACTGATTCCGGTGAACTCTTTGATTTCTCCGGCGCGTGCTTTTTTGTAGAGGCCTTTGGGGTCGCGAGCTTCGCAGGTTTCGATGCTGGCCTGCACCAGAATCTCCACGAATTCGCCGGCCGGGAAGAGTGCTCGCACCATATCCCGATCAGCCCGGTACGGCGAAATGAAGGCTGTGGAAACGATCGTGGCGGCGTCGGCGAAGAGTTTGGCAACTTCGCCGATTCGACGGATGTTTTCCGTGCGATCAGCCGGGCTGAACCCGAGGTTCTTGTTTAGTCCCATGCGAATGTTATCGCCATCCAGCACGAACGTGTGAATCCCGCGTTCGAACAGGAGTTGGTCGACGGCGTTGGCAATCGTGCTTTTTCCGCATCCGCTGAGGCCGGTGAACCAGAGCACCGCACCGCGGTGGCCGTTGAGTTTCTGGCGATCCTCACGAGTGATTCTGTGGGCGTGCCACGTGACGTTGGTTGCTTTCTGCTCAGCCATGCCTGGTCCTGCTTTGCTATCCTCTGGGAAAGGGAATCATCCCGGCAGCGCCCACAGCGAGACCGCCGGCCCGGGGGCGGGATGATAGAGCAAGGGGAAATTCGGTGAAATCCCCGATATCCCTGCCCATGGGAAGCGTGAACGTTTTTCCCAAAAAGGGGGCTGCGAGGCTGTTTGCGATGACCCGTTTACGAGTTCAGCAGCTCGGCGATGACTTTGTCTCCCATTTCGGTGGTGGACAGGAATTCGCCGCCGGAGCCGGCGATATCGCGGGTGCGATGTCCGGCTTTGAGTACCCGGCTGACGGCCTGTTCGATGGCATCCGCTTCGGCGGTGAGTGCGAGTGATGAGCGGAGCAGCATGGCGACAGCGAGGATCGTGGCGAGTGGATTGGCGAGATTTTTTCCGGCGATATCAGGTGCAGAGCCGTGAATGGGTTCGTACAGACCGGGACCGTCGGAGCCGATGGACGCGGAGGGGAGGAGTCCGAGTGAACCCGGGAGCATGGAAGCTTCGTCTGTAAGGATATCGCCGAACAGGTTTTCGGTGACGACCACATCGAAGTCGCGAGGTCTGGAGATGAGGTGCATGGCCATGGCATCCACGAGCACGACGTTGTACTGCAGGTCGGGAAATTCTGTCTTGATGAGCCGTTCTGAGACCTGTCGCCAGAGTCGAGAGCATTCGAGGACGTTGGCTTTATCGACCATGGTGAGTTTCCCGCGGCGCTGGCGGGCGGCCACGGCAGCCACGCGAACGACGCGTTCGATTTCGGCGGTGGAGTAGGTCATCACGTTCCAGGCTTCTTCGCCGCTGGCGTGAGGTCTGCGGCCGGATTCTCCGAAGTAGATGCCGCCGGTGAGTTCGCGGACGAAGAGGATATCGGTGCCCTGCACGATTTCGCGTCGGAGCGGTGAGGCATCGAGGAGTTCGTCCCAGGTACGCGTGGGGCGGAGGTTGGCGAACAGTCCCAGCTCGCGGCGAATTTTGAGGAGTCCGGCTTCGGGGCGGGTTTTTGCGGCCGGGTCGTCCCATTTGGGCCCGCCGACGGCGCCCAGCAGAACAGCATGGGAGTTTTTGCAGGCGGCGAGGGTGTCATCGGGGAGTGGATTGCCGCAGGCGTCGATGGCACAGCCTCCGATCAGATGTTCAGCCATGGAAAACTGGTGGCCAAAACGAGCGGCGACGGCGTCAAATACGCGGCGGGCCTGAAAAACAATTTCGGGACCAATCCCGTCGCCGGGCAGGAGAACCAGATTTGCCTGCATGGTGGATACCGTTGTTGAAGGAGGTGTGGAAAGGCGGGAAGGTTACGCCCGACGCCGCCGGATGCAACTGCAACCGGGGTTCCGGGCAGCGGAATTGCGATGGTGGCGGGAAAAAATGCCGAGTATTCCAATGGGTGTGCTTCGGAAATTCCAGCCATTCTCCAGGACTTTTCCCTTGCTTCACGCTATTCTCAGCGTCCACACGTTCGCCGCCCCCGCCGTTGATCAGGAACCGCCACCGTGGCAGAAAAACGCGACTTCGACGAATTCCTTGAAAAATTTCATCGTCACCACGAGGTAATGAAGGAAGAACTGCACAAGGTCATCATCGGCCAGGACGCCGTGATCGACCAGATCCTCGCAGCCATCTTCACCGGCGGCCACTGTCTGCTCGTGGGCGTTCCCGGGCTCGCTAAAACACTCGTCGTCAGCACTATCGCCAGACTTCTGGACGTCCAGTTCCGCCGCATCCAGTTCACGCCGGACCTCATGCCGTCCGACATCACCGGCACGGACGTCATCGAGGAGGACCTCACCACCGGCAAGCGGGCGTTCCGATTCGTCAAGGGCCCCATCTTCTCGAACATAATCC
>CAZLOQ010000006.1:33989-70111 GCA_964561125.1 uncultured Chitinophaga sp.
CCGGCACGAATGTGCTCGAAGAAAACGAATCCGGCCGCCGTGAATTCCGCTTCGTCGAGGGCCCCGTCTTTACCAACATCCTGCTCGCTGACGAAATCAACCGCACGCCTCCCAAAACCCAGTCCGCGCTCCTGCAGGCCATGCAGGAAAAAGAAGTCACTGTCGGACAGAAAACCTGGTCACTCCCGGAACCCTTCTTCGTTATCGCCACCCAGAACCCCATCGAGCAGGAAGGCACTTATCCGCTCCCGGAAGCACAGCAGGACCGCTTCATGTTCAACGTCAGGGTCGACTACCCGACACTCGAAGAAGAAGAACGAATTCTGGAGGCCACCACGTCCGGTGAACGTCCCGAAGTCCGCAAAGTGCTCTCCGCCAAATCCATTCTCTACCTGCAGAAACAAATCAGTCAGATCGTCGCCGGACCGCTCGTGTTCACCTACGTTGCTCGTATCGTCCGCGCCACGCGGCCCAAAGACGCCGCCTCGCCCGAATTCATCCGCCGACTCGTCGACTGGGGCGCCGGCCCCCGTGCCGGCCAGTATCTCATTGCCGGGGCCAAGGCGATGGCCGCCATGGCCGGACGGCCCGCCGTTACCCTCGCCGATATTCGCAGCGTTGCCATTCCCGTCCTGCGACATCGTATCGCCACCAACTTCCAGGCGCAGGCCGACGGGATGGATGCCGATGACATCATCCGGAAACTCGTTGCCGAAGTCCCCGAACCTGCCGTCCCGAAATACGAACGCTCCCGCGGCTGAACACCACCATGCAAACGCTGTTCATCACCGGAACCGACACCAGCGTCGGCAAGACCTGGACCACCTGCACCCTGCTCACTCTGCTTGCCGCACGCGGTCTCCACGCCGGAGTATGCAAACCTGTGTGCAGCGGCGCAGAATTTCGCGCCGACGGCAGTCCCTTCTGGGCGGATGTGGAGGCCCTCCGGCACCACTGCTCGCTCAACCCCCCGGAATCGCTCGTCTGCCCCCGCAGATTCCTCGCACCACTCGCCCCCAACATCGCCGCAAAACTTGAACACAGCAGCCTCAGCCGCGCCGAACTGGTCGCTGCCGTCGCCGCCTGGCAAACCCACTGCCAAACCCTGCTCATCGAAGGCGCCGGGGGACTCCTCTGCCCGCTCACTGACGATTCCACGATCCTTGATCTCATCTGCCACCTGCAGTCGCCCACGATCATCGTCGCCGCAAATCGACTCGGAGTCATCAGCCACACACTGATGACGGCCGCACTGCTCCAGCACTCCCAAATCCCCGTGCTCGGCATCATTCTCAACGATGTCTACCCACCCGCCTTCAGTGGCCAGGATGCCTCCACAGAACACAACGCCCGGCAACTGCAACACTGGCTCCCCAGCCTCCCACTCCTCCGCTCCACCTGGAACTCCCGCGACCTCACCCTCCTCTCGCCCGGAACATTCCCCCTCGCAAACCTCAATGACTGGCTCCAACTCCTGACACGTTCCGAAAAGTTCAACCTCGCCACCGCACCCAACGAGTGATACGATAGTCATTTGTCATTTGTCATTTGTCATTGTGTGTCGGGTAGTGGTTGGTGGGGCCAGCCGACTGCCAATGACCAATGACCAATGACCACTGACCACTGACCACTGACCCCCCAAAGGAACCCTCCCATGGCCAGACTTCACCGTCGTTCTGTTATTCGCGGCCTTGCCGGCGTGAGCCTTGCTTTGCCGGCTCTGGAGGCCATGGGCCGGGAGGTTGCCGAGCAGATTCCGCGTCGTTTTTGTGCGCTCTACACAGCGAACGGCATGTCGCTCCCGTCCGACGACAACAAGCTCCCGGAATGGAGCTGGTTTCCTCAGAAGGAAGGCGCCGATTTTGAATTCGGCCAGTCTACGCAGCCACTGGCCCCCTTCCGCAGTCACCTGAGTTTCCTTGGCGGGCTGCATCATTCGGCCGGGGTGCTTGCGGACCCCCACATGTGCTCCGACATGTGGCTCACGGGGGCTCCGCTGCACAATCCCAGACCGGGAACATTCAATACGGCAGGTCTGGACCAGGTGGTGGCGGTGCATACGCGGCAGTACTGCCGTCAGCCGTCTCTCGTGCTGTCGATTGATGCGGGCGTCGGCTTTCTTTCCCGCACGGGAACAATCTCCTGGAATCTTCAGGGCAAACCGCTCCCGGCTGAAAACAATCCGCGTCGGGTCTTTGACCGTCTGTTTCGCGGCGACAGTGGTTCTGCAGATTCGCAGCGGGCGCGACTGGAAGGCCGGATGCGTCTGGTCGACGCAGTGCTCGACGGCACCCGTCAGCTCAATGCACGGCTTGGCGCCGCCGATCGTCGTCGCATGGACCAGTACCTCACGTCGCTTGATGAGATTGAATCCCGCCTGACGGCCGCTGAACGCTGGCTGAATGTGCCGCTCAAGCCCCAGGATCACTCCCATCTGAACCTCGACGTCACCAACGAAGACGCGCCAGCCGATTACTACCGCAATATGTTCGACCTGATCGCTCTGGCATTCGATGCTGACATCACGCGTTCCGTGACCTTCATGCTCAACCGCGAAGACGGAATGGGCATCAGCGACACTTTTCCGCTCAAACTGGGGCTGACCCGTACCCATCACAGTCTGTCGCATGCAACGGACCGCGACGGCCAGCTGGAATTTGCGCGTTACGATCAATTCCTCAGCCAGCAGATCGCTGGTTTCCTGGGACGTCTGCAGTCATACCGCGATGTTTCGGGAACGGTTCTCGACAACACCATCGTGCTCTACGGCAGCGGCTGCAGCACAACTCACAACCCCACCAACCTGCCGACACTCGTCGCCGGCGGCAGCAACCTCGGACTGAAACACGGCGTCTACTGGCGCGGACACGACGCGATACTCAGCAATCTTTATCTGAGCATCCTGCATGCACTGCAGATTCCCGTTGACTCCTTCGGTGAAAGCACCGGAGAACTCAGCGGTTCCATTTTCACGAGCTGAGAGGTCTTCGATTGGTCATTGGTCATTGGAGGTCAGGGGATCTTCAGGCGACGTGGGTGACATCCGGGAGCGGTTCCCAGAGAATTCTGAGGCCATTGAGTACCACAAGTACGGTGCTGCCTTCGTGTCCCAGCACTCCCAGCCAGAGCGGCAGGCTGAAGAACGAACCCAGCACCAGCAGGCCGATCATGGTGAAGGCAAAGATCATATTCTGGCGGACACGGCGGCGGGCTGTGCGGCTGATCCAGACAGCCAGCGGCAAAGCGCGGAGGTCGTCCCGCATGAGCACCACGTCGGCGACTTCAAGGGCAGCATCGGTGCCGGCGCCGCCCATGGCGATGCCGATCTGAGCGGCCGCGAGTGCCGGTGCGTCATTCACGCCGTCGCCGACCATGGCAACAACTGAGCCGCCTTTGGCGAGGCGTGCCAGCTGCATCACTTTCTGGTCCGGGAGCAGACCTGCGCGGACGTCGTCTGCTCCCAGCTTCCGTGCGACTGCGCGCGCCACCCGCTCGTGGTCGCCGGTGAGAATCACCAGTTGTCGCACGCCAAGGCGTTTGAGTGCCTGCAGGGCGTGAGCGGCTTCCGGGCGAATCTGATCAGCCACTCCGATCACACCAAACAGCCCGGGTTCGCTTGTGTGAATCAGCAGCGCCGTGCAGCCGGACTGGCGGATACGTTCTGCATTTTCGAGGAGCTCCGGGGGCAGTCGCAGATCGTGTGTGTCGAACAGCCCTTCCCGCCCCACACCTGTCCAGACGCCATCCACCTGCGCGTGCACGCCCAGTCCGGTGTGGCTGTGGAATTCCACGAGCGGTGTGTCGATGGGCCGCAGTCCCCGGCGCTCTCCTTCGGCGAGTACCGGCACCTTCAGCGGATGTTCGCTGCGATGTTCGACCGCGCAGGCGAGGCTGAGCAGTCGATTGATGTCGGCGCCAGGGGGAGCCCAGACTTCCGTGACGGCCGGACGTCCCAGCGTCACGGTGCCGGTTTTGTCAAACGCCAGCACTTCGACTTTGCCGAGGTTTTCCAGGTGCAGGCCCCCCTTGAAGAGCACTCCCTGACGACCTGCGCGGGCGATGGCAGACAGGAGCACAGCCGGGGAACCCACAACGACTGCACAGGGAGAAGCGGCCACGAGCAGCACCATGGCGTGGTACAGCGAATCCTGCAATGAATCCCCATGCAGCAGATACGCGCCCAGCAGCACCAGCAGGGCAGCGGAGAGTACCCCGATGACATACGGCTGCTGCCACGATTCAACAAATCGCTGTGAGGGCGTGCGGCGCGACTGCGCCTCCTGAACCATGTGCACGATGCGTTCGAGCGTTGTATCGGCGACGCAGCGGGTCATTCTGACGAGGACACTGCCGGAGCCATTGATGGTCCCGGCGAAGACCATCGCACCCACGCCGCGGTCCACCGGCTCGCTTTCGCCGGTCAGCATGGATTCGTCCACCCAGGTTTCCCCTTCTGCGATCACTCCATCCACGGGAAAACGCTCGCCTGGCCGCACGCGAAGCATGTTGCCGGGTGTGAGCGAGGTGACGGGCACGAGCTGTTCAGCGGCGCCATCAATACGTGTGGCATCCAGAGGCCGCAGCTGAATGAGTGATTCGATGGAGCGGGTGGTGCGGTACATGGCAAACGCCTCGAGCGTACCGCTGAGGGAAAACAGGAACAGCAGCACGATGGCTTCGAGCCATTCACCGATTCCGGCAGCCCCCGCGGCGGCGACGATCATCAGCACATCCACGTTCAGTGAACGCTCTTGAAGTGCTGTCAGCGAATTCCGCAGCGGAATGCCGCCACCGGCCATACACGCGCAAATGGCGGGAACAAGAAACCAGACGTCGGGAGACTGAACGCCACGGAAATGCAGGGTGGCCGCAGCGATGCCGAAAACCGCACAGACGGCGGTGGCGCCGGCAGCAGCCAGCGGCGGTTCAGCCCGGGAGATCACCGCAGCAGACCGCAGCTGTGGCTGCGGCTCAGCATTTGAACTGGTGGTTGTCCGGTCAGCCGACATCGTTGTCTCAGCAGAAAAAAGTTCGCGAAGGAAATCCCGGGACGCTGTGGACCTGTCGGAGTGTCGGATTGCACTGCAGGCAGCAAATGGGGGTTTGGCCGTGACTTCGGGAAAAGTCGCTGATCGAGTTCCCCATTTCCGCGGCCGCAGAATACACTCAGCAGTTCAAAGATCGCCACTCGTCCATTGTGAGACTTTCTGCATGTCAAATCCAGTCGAGTCTTCTATTCCCCTGTTTCTGGTTGATGCATTCACCAGTGAACCGTTCCGGGGCAATCAGGCGGCCGTTTGTCTGCTGTCAGCTCCCATGTCTGATGCATGGCTGCAGAAAGTGGCGGCAGAGATGAATCTGTCGGAGACGGCGTTTGTGATTCCTGAGGAACAGGGGCGTCTGCGGATTCGCTGGCTGACGCCTGCGATCGAGGTTGATCTCTGCGGGCACGCCACACTCGCGGCCGCCCACATCCTGCAGGAGCTGCATCTCGCCGGAACGCTCCCGGAATTCGCCGCAGCCGCTCGAATCGGCGGACTCTGGACCTTCGAAAGCCGCAGCGGGCAACTCACCGCAGAACCCACAGCCTCCGGAATTACACTGGACTTCCCCGCTCTCTCCGTTACGCCGACCAGCGTCCCCGACGGACTCCCGGAATCGCTGGGAATCGGGGCGGCCGACATCGAATTCTGCGGACAAACCCGCTTCGACCTGCTCGTCCGGTTGTCTTCCGCAGCCGCCGTTCGACGACTGCAGCCCGACTTCGCGGCTCTTGCACGGCAGCCGGTCCGGGGCGTCATCGTCACAGCACTCGGCGATACGTCCGACCACGACTTCATTTCCCGCTTCTTTGCGCCCTCCAGCGGTGTTCCGGAAGACCCCGTCACCGGCTCAGCCCACTGTGCGCTCGCAGTCTACTGGGCTCCCGAATTCGGTCGCTCCACACTGTTTGGATACCAGGCATCGCGGCGCGGTGGTCATGTGAAAATGGAACTGCAGCAGGATCGGGTACGGCTGAGCGGTCGCGCGGTCACAGTTTCCCGCGGTGCACTGGTGGGGGCAGTGGCCATGCCCGAGGCCACACCTCAGGCCCGGCCCGGGATCGTTGTGAAATGACAGCGAACTGGACCTGTCCGATTCCCGCCGCCGGTTTGCCGGACCGCATCACGCTGGCTCACGGCGAAGGTGCCAGGCTCACTCGACAACTCCTGCAGCATTTCATTCTGCCGCGGCTGGACGGAAGCGCTGCTGCTGAACGCGGTCTGCCCGCCGCAGCCGGCTCTGCCCCTCCGCTCCTGCAGGATGCCGCCGAAATCAGCACCGCCTCCGGAAAGCTGGCGTTCTGCACGGACGCTCATACTCTCACCCCGCTCCACTTCCCCGGCGGCAATCTCGGTTCGCTCGCCGTATTCGGGACCGTCAATGATCTGGCCGTGTCCGGTGCTCTGCCCAGGTGGATGAGCCTTGCATTGATTCTGGAAGAGGGCCTGCCCACAGAAGAGCTCGGTCAGCTGCTCGACAGTGCCGCCCGCGCTGCCCTGCAATGCGGTCTCAGGATCGTCACCGGCGATACGAAAGTTGTTCCGGTCGGTGCGGCGGACCGGATTTTTATGATTACCAGCGGCGTTGGGGAGCTGCAGTCGCCACCCCCGCCGGGACCGGGCAGTATCGAGGAGGGTGACAGTCTGATCCTTTCCGGGGATATCGGCCGGCATGGAGTGGCGGTGCTCACGGCGAGGGGACAGCTGCAGTCGGACGTGCTCAGCGACTGCGGAAGCCTGATCCCGGCGACCGCAGCGCTCATGGCAGCAGCCGGCGGCCAGCTTCGCTGCATGCGTGACTGCACTCGCGGTGGCGTGGCGGCCGTTCTGCATGAATGGGCGCAGGAAACACCATTCGCCTTTGAACTGGATGAAGGCCGCATCCCGGTGAGCCCCGCCGTACGCGGAGCCGCTGAACTGCTGGGACTGGATCCCCTGCACCTGCCCAACGAAGGAACGCTGGCGGCTGTAGTGAGTCAAAGTGTCGCAGCGACCGCACTGCACGCCCTGCGAACGCTCCCGGAATCTGCCAACGCTGCGATTGTGGGCACGGTCTGTCGCCGACGCGTCAGCCCGGTGCTCATTCATCGCGGCTTTGGTCGGCCACGGCCTCTGGATGAACCCGCTGGCGCTCCTTTGCCACGGATCTGCTGACCAGCCGGCTCAAAATTCAGGCCACAGACAGCCACCGCCGGTTTTACAGCACTCCCAGCGTCCGCAGAGCCTGGTCCAGGCGATCAACTGTGGTGAACGGGTGGGCATGAATTCCAAGACTCTGCGCCTGATGGATGTAGGTTTCAATGTCGTCCGTGTAGAAGCATTCTTCCGGGGGGCAGCCGGCTTTTTCGAGTGCTGCGAGGAAAATTCGCGGGTCTGGTTTCATCGCGCCGACGGTGAATGACGTGACACGGTCGTGCATCAGTTCCAGCACATCAAAGTGCTGCTCGATAAACCGCAGGTGGGTGATGCTGGTGTTGGAGAGCAGGATCAGTCGGAGTCCGGTGTTGCGCAGCTGCTGCAGGACCGGGATGATGGGGGTGTTGAGCTGGAAGATGTCGGCGGCCGCATGGCAAATCTCGGCAGGGTCGACAGCGTGACCGGCACGAAGAGACAGCTCATCGCAGAATTCCGACTCTGATCGTTCCCCGCGTTCCATCTGCCACTGCCACTGATCCACGAACAGAAATTGCCGGATTTGTGCGTCTGTGAGCCCGCAAACGGCAGCCAGATTGCGGCACATGAGGTCGTGAGAGAAGTGCACAAGCACGTTGCCCATGTCGAAAAAACAGGTGCGGACCGGCATATTCAGGACTTTGGGTGCGGGAGCGGGGAGCGACGAGTGCGAAGCGTTCGCTGTGGCGTTGTAGCATGAACAACCAGAAAAGACAGAACAACGTGTGATTTCCGAAGGCTGTGAATTCTGCTTTCCCGGCCCGAAACACCCGTCCCCGCACTGACGCCGCTGCGTCCGGAGAGTATACTTCGTTCTGCAGACGTCGAGGCGGATATTGTTTCATTGCCACCACCCCTTACCTGAATTTTTACACAGCACTCCCCATGGCCGATACTCGCAATCTGTTCAACAAAGTCTGGGACCTGCACACCGTTCGCCAGCTCCCCGGTGGCCAGACGCAACTGTTTATCGGGCTGCACCTGATCCACGAGGTGACCAGTCCCCAGGCGTTCGAAATTCTGCGGGAACGGGGGCTCAAGGTCGCCTTTCCGCAGCGAACCATCGCCACAGTGGACCATATCGTTCCCACGTCCCTGCAGACGCGTCCGTTCCTCGATACGCTGGCCGAACAGATGATGTCGGCGATCGAACAGAACTGTGCAGAGTTCGGCATCACTCTGCTCAATCTTTCCGACGAACGCCAGGGAATCGTGCACGTGGTGGGCCCCGAACAGGGACTCACGCAGCCCGGCATGACCATTGTCTGCGGGGACAGCCACACCAGCACTCACGGGGCCTTCGGCAGCATTGCCCTTGGTATCGGCACCAGTAACGTCGCCGAAGTGCTCGCGACCCAAACCATGTTCCTCAGCCGCCCCAAAGTGCGCAAAGTCGTCGTCAACGGAACACTCGCCCCCGGTGTTTACGCCAAGGACGTGATCCTCTACATCATTCAGAAACTGGGAGTCCAGGGCGGTGTGGGATTCGCCTATGAATTTGCAGGAACGACCTTCGACAACATGTCGATGGAAGAACGCATGACGGTCTGCAACATGAGCATCGAAGGCGGGGCGCGATGCGGCTATATCAATCCGGATCAAAAGACGGTCGACTACCTGCGTGGTCGCCCCGCAGCTCCCCAGGGGGCTGAGTTCGACCGTGCGGCCGCCTGGTGGCTCAGTCTCGCCTCCTCCGCAGATGCTCAGTTTGACGATGTCGTCGTCTTCAATGCGGCCGACATCGAGCCCACAGTTACCTGGGGGATCACTCCGGCACAGTCTGTTGGTGTCAGCCAGGCTCTTCCCAAAGTCGCCGACGTGGCTCCCGGTGAACAAAAACTCATCCGCGAAGCGCTCGATTTCATGGGACTCAGCGAAGGTCAGCCTATCCGCGGCACCCGGATTGACGTCGCGTTTATCGGCTCCTGCACCAACTCACGGATCTCCGACCTGCGAGAAGCCGCACGGGTCGTGAAAGGACACAAAGTGGCGCCGCACGTGCGGGCCATCGTCGTCCCCGGATCACAGCTGGTGCGCAAACAGGCCATGTCCGAAGGCCTTGACCGGGTATTCGAGGAAGCCGGCTTTGAATGGCGCGCGGCCGGCTGTTCTATGTGCCTGGCCATGAACCCTGACAAACTGCAGGGCCGGGAAGTATGTGCCTCGTCTTCAAACCGCAACTTCAAAGGGCGACAAGGCAGTCCTACGGGACGAACGCTGCTGATGAGCCCGGCAATGGTGGCGGCTGCTGCCGTGGCCGGCTGCGTCACTGATCTGCGAACACCTTAACGAGCTTTGAATCCGGAATCGCCAGGCCTTAAACGGGCCTGGCGGACCGCAGATGCCGGCGGTACCTTTTCCCCGGTGATCAGCTGAAAGCCGTCTCGGCGCAGCCTGGCGGCTACATTGGGCGCCAGCACCCATCTGCGCACAGCCTCACCTTCCCGAGTCGGCTGCTGAAGTTCCGATTGCGAGCCAGAGGCCGTGACCATTGTTTGTGGAGCAGAGACCTGCAGGCTGCCAAAAGTCGATGCAATCGGCGAGACTCGGTACGTGGAAAGCACCGACAGCAATCGGGGATCCGGCATCGGCAAAACCGGCACACTTTGCGAACTGGTTATCGAAGCCGAAGCCTCTTCAGCCGGCAGACTTGAAGTCAGATCCCACACAACGCAGTTACCTCCCAGAGCTGTGGCTGCGTAGCCTGCGGTGAGTAGCAGGGGGGGAGCCTGCCGCAGGAAAGGCACAGAACCTTCGCCGGACAACTGTTTGATGCTGGCCAGTGGAAGAGTCCACATGGCGGTCTGCAGCGGGAGCGTCTGCGGATTGACGTATTCGTGACCTGCAGCGAGGTTGCCGGACGCGCAGCCAGGAACTTGTAAAGAGGGACACAGGAGTGCCAGCCTGGAGTGTTGACGCAGCAGACTACGCTCGATTGTCTGCAGCGAGGACATCCTGGTTTCTGCAGCATCCGGGGGCTGGAGTGACGCCGAGGGGAGGGAGACAGTGTCGCCGCAGGGACGGAATACCAGCGAGAACTGTGTTGCGACGGACTTGTGCAGCCGGACTTCTGCATGAGCATTCTGCGCGGACCATTGTTCGCTGCCGAGCATCAGCAGGAAGGCAGCGGCCCATGCAATACGAATGTTCGGAAGTTGAGTCATGCAGCAGCGAATCTAAGACCTTTTCGGAACCTGCAGATCTTGTGGAAGAACAACGCCTGATTTCTTTTGGCAACCTTCCCTATCCTCTAAACTTCCGGCATTGTTTCCAGATTTGCTCAGTTGACTTTTGCGTAAAACCATCCCACGTAGTCAGGTCAGGTGGGGTTACAGGGGTTGCAGGGATTACAGGGCTGGCAGATTCCGCTGAATTCATCAGGAAAATCAGTTTCCGGTGGCTTTGCCTTTGAGAGTAGTTGCCGGAGTTGGGTAATCTGACCTGCAGAAGCCGGCAGCCACGAGGGCAGTTCCGGAGAGCAGGAAGCGGATTCCGTCTTTTTGGGCGATGTTCAGCTTTTCGGGGTTCCTGAAATGCTCAGGCTGCAGATGCTCTTGTGTGGACTTGCGATTCTTCCCGGATTGAGTGTTTTTTGCGCTCCTCCCGTCCAGGCTGGTGTGTGCGGTGTCTATTCTTACGCCTGCTGCCCCGCTCCGGCCTGTGCCATGGCGTCCTGCTACACCGCCTGCCGTGTCACCACGCAAACCTGCATGCAGACGGTCTGCGAAACGGTGTGGGAACCGGAAGAGTACCAGACGAAGCGCACCGTGTATGAAAACGTCTGGGAGGACGTGCAGACGACCAGCTATCGTCTGGTTCAGGAGACAACTTACCGCGACGAACAATACACGGTGAATCGCCCTGTCACCGAAACAGTGATGCGTGAAGAACAGTGGTCCGTCCAGCGGCCCGTGGTTGAGCGGCAGTACCGCGACTGCGTACGCACCGTCCAGCGACCTGTCTGGCAGGACAGTGAGCGACAGATCACCTGCACGGTGCTCAGGCCCGTCACTGAAACCATTGAGCAGGAATGTCGCCAGACCGTGCTCAAATGTGTCACCGAAACCGTCAATCAGGAGCGTTGCTGGACCGTCCTGCGCCCGGAAGTTCGAACTCAGACCGTTCAGCGGACAGTCGGCGAATGGCAGGTGCAGACGCAGACAGTGCCAGGCCTGGTGATGCCGCGGCTGGTCTTTGGCCCCTGGGGGCCGCAACTCTGTCCGGTCCAGTGCCCGCCGCGAGTCATCTCCCGCCGCGTGTGGTGCCCCAAAGTCGTACAGCAGCAGGTTTCCTGCACTGTCATGGTGCCTCAGATCGTGCGTCAGAACTGCCCCGTGCAGGTGACCAGATACGTTCCGGAAGTGGTCGTGCGCAAGATCCCCACCACAATTACGCGAATGGTCCCTCAACAGGTTGTCCAGAAAATCCCGTACCGTGTCTGCCGCATGGAAACGCAAACGGTAACGGAGCGGATCCCTTACGATGTGTGTCGGATGGTCACCGAACAAAAAACAAGACAGGTTCCGTTCACTGTCTGCAAAGTCATCACGGAAACGCAGACCCGCAAAGTGCCCGTCTGTGTGACTCGCCGCCTTCCTTACACCAGCACTCAAAAAGTCTGTCGTGTGGTTCCCAGGGAAGTCACGACCACCGGCACTCGGATGGTGGCCAGGCAGGTCATGAAGCAGGTGCCAGTTACCCGGCAGGTGCTCATGCCGGTAACTGTCTGGCAACCTGCCTTCTCCGCTCCCTGCCTGCCCTGAGAGTGCCGTGGCTGTCCTCACAATGTCGCGGTCTCACCATCGCCGGGCTGCCGGGCTATTCATCAGTCAGTCCGGGTAGTCCGGGCAGGGGCAGTGCGGCTGACGGATCGGGGGTGGCCGGGAAGATCGTCTCCCGCAGCACCCTTCTCAGTTCTTCAAGGCCTTCACCTGTCACCGTTGATACAAACACTTCGCGGCTGAAGTGCTGGTTCACCGAACGCGTCGGTGCCGTCTGACCGACTGCAGTCTGACCGGCTGCGGTCTGTGCAGCTCTCCGAAGGTTTTCCGGACACAGGTCACTTCTGGAGCGGATGAGGATTCGTGTGCGACAGTCGCTGAACGGTGCCGCGAGCTGCTTGATGTCCGGCAGCGGTTGATCAGCCGGAGCCAGCACACAGGCGGCATCACAGAGAGTTACCAGTGCCCGCGTACGCTGAATTCCGTCAGCTTCCAGCAGCGATTCCGGCTGATCATGCAGCCCTGCGGTATCGGTGATGCGGAGGATACGTCCGTCAACCTGTGTTTCCGCTTCTACAGGGTCGCGGGTCGTTCCGGCCACCGGGGAAACAATCGCCCGGCTCAACCCGCACAGAGCGTTCAGCAGTGAGGATTTGCCGGCGTTTGGGGGCCCGAACAGGCCGACGCGGGCGGGGCGCAGCAGCAAATCCACAAACGATGCGTATTGCAGGAGCTGAGTTCGTGCCGCGCTGCGGCTGGCAGGGTTCCCCGTCCGCAACTGCGTGATGGGGGCGACGAGTCGACCGTCGAGCTGCCTGAGGATCCAGTCGGCCGCCTGGCGTGTGCGGCAGGATGCAAGAGCCCGCTGGACGGCCGTCTGAACCAGCTGCTGCACAGAGACCCTGTCGTCTACCCTGCCGTCGCCGGCTGGCACAGCGTGGTCGGCAATCAGAGCAACTCCGGGAGCGGCCTCGGAAACGCCAGCAGCAGTCAGGTCTTCCAGAATCCTGCGGATGGCCGCAGTCCCGCCATGACAATGCAGCTCCCAGCGGCTGGGGGCAGTGCGCATGAGCAGTACATCCTCACCACGCCACTGGCCGAAGAGAATGCGATTGACGGGTGCCGGATGCACGGGTGCCGGATGGACGGGGGCGGTGGGTTCAGCCGGAGTGCTGCGTTTGAAACCTGCGAGGGCATGGGCGGCCCGTTCCGGGGTTGCAAGTTCCAGCTGCAGCACAGCAACTGCGCCGGGCCCGGCGGGAGTTAGACAGCGGACTGTGTTTTCTGGCTGATCAATCGCGCAGAACATCGGAATTCCGGAGGACCAGAAGCATGACAGATGTCGCGGACTACGGACAGCCGCGGATCAGCAGTGAGTTTGACAGGTTTGGGGCAAGTGGGAAAGTGAACGCGCCCGCACGGGCGTTGAAGAACCGATTTGAAATGCAATCTGCAGGCTTAGTCGGGCGGTATGCTGGCAGATCGAAAAGCCACACGATAGATTTCCGCCCCACTGCTGTATCCCGCTGCGGGACTCAAAAGAAGTCAGCCGGTATTCCGGAAAAACAATTCAGAAGGGTTCGCAATGTCTGCGACAGCTGAAAAGGTATCCACCGCCTCCACCGCTCTGCCGTCCGCGGTCACCGCAGTACCGCAGCCGGAAGCCGTGGCGGCTTCCAAGGGGCCACCGCATCACCTGTGCATCTGGCAGGGACTCGGACTCCCAAACTTTATCAGGCTGATGTCCTGGAAACCGGAACTCTCAAAAACCTGCCTCGATCGACTCATTTCGTCGGCGGTCATGAGCGTTGTGAATTCAACACTCAACACCGTTGAACAGGCTGTCTGGGGGCGGCGTGTGCGACAGCAGCCCATCCGCCAGGCGCCGGTGTTTATCCTCGGTCACTGGCGAAGCGGTACCACCCTGCTCCACAACCTGATGACCCTCAATCCCAGACTCACGTTTCTCAACCTCTTCCAGTGCCTGTTCCCGGGTCATTTTCTGATGACCGAACGTTTCCTTGCGCCGGCGACTGAGTTTCTGCTGCCGAAAACACGTCCCATGGACGAAGTGCCGGTGTCGTGGGCCAGCCCCCAGGAAGACGAAGTTGCTCTCGCCGTTGACTGTCTCTATTCCCCCTACATCATGGCGGCTTTTCAGGGCCGGCTGGACGTCTACGAACGTTTCCTTGATCCGGCAGACATGTCACCCCGGGAACGAAGTCGCTGGGAGCGATCTCTGCTCACTCTGATCCGCAAGATGGCAGTTCGCAAAGATGCTCGCGTGGTCATGAAATCACCTTCCCACACCTATCGCGTCCCCGCCCTGCTCAAACTCTTCCCCGATGCCCGCTTTATCTACATCCGCCGCGACCCTCGAGCTGTCTACCAGTCCACTATGCACCTGCGAAAAACCATGTTTGCCGAGAACACTCTCGGTTCCATGCGGCCCGATGTCTGGTCCGAAGAGACTCTGTACCTGTATGAAAAATGTATCCGCAGCTACGAGTCTTCAAAGCATCTCATTCCGCCCGGACACCTCTTCGAACTGCGTTTCGAGGACCTCGAGGCTGACCCGTTCCGCACTCTGCAGGAACTCCATCACACGCTGGGGCTCGAAGGCTGGCTGGACGCCGAATCCGCTGTTCGCACCGAATGCGAAAAACTCACCGCCTACCGCAAGAACGCCTATCGCATGCCGGCCGAAACCCGCCAGCTCGTCGAATCGCGGCTCAAATGGGTCATTGACCTGTATGGCTACCCGCTCATAGCTGATGAACAGCGAGCTGCCTGAATCAGCAAACCCGCCCACGCGTCTCCAGGTTCATCGGTCCACTGGCCTCGCAGACTTCCACACTGGGGGTTCAAGCGGCTTCGGCAGAGACGATCCAGACGGACCTGACGGACCTGACGGACCAGACGGACCTGACGGAGCCGCAGAACCGCGTTGAGCACCCTTGTTACGGGGCAGCGAAATCGCACCGGCCGATGATAACTCAGACGGCGGCACATCTACTGACCCCGGCCGATCCTCCCCCATCCCGCGAAGCCTCGATTCAATCCGTCCTTCCTCAAACCAGGCCGCCTGCCGAACGCCGCCTGCAGGTTCAGGCTCGTTCGCACCACCCCTCTTTTCCTTGCCTGCCCCTGCCGGTCTCACGACCGAGCCCCGCTTCGCTCCAGAAGTCGCGACAGCCGAATTCCGGTCGCCTGCCAGCAGTGCCAGCAGGCGTCTGGACTGATCTGCTGTCTTCTGATCAGGATGCATCGTCAACGCCTGACGCAGCCACTCCTTTGCCTCCTCATCCCGCCTCTGTTCGTGCAGCAGATAACCGATGTTGTAGTGTGCTGCGGGACCGCCCACGGCAAACGTCAGATGTGGCAATGCCTGCTCAGTCAGGCCGTTGCGAGCCATCGCAACGCCCAGTTCGTAGCGACACGTCTGATCGTGCGGAGCAAGACGGCAGGCCTGCTCAAACGCCAGAGTGGCTGAATTCCAGTCTTCGCGCTGCGAGTACAGCTGACCAAGTTCCAGTCGCACCTGTGTGCTGTCCGGATGCTCGGCTGCCAGCTTTTTCAGAATTTCCTCCGCCTGCTCGAATCGGCCCGTCGTGTTCTCCACGCGCGCTAAACCGAGGTGTGCCTCGATGTTTTCCGGATAGGCAATTGTCAGCTCGCGGTAACGTCGCAACGCCTCAGCGTACTCTCCCACATCCTCCTGATAGCGCGCCCATGCCAGCAGTGCTTTGGGAGTATTTCGGCGAAAGGTTTTGCGGGCCTCAAGGAACTCCGGGCTCAACTGATCCCCGGCAGCCCGCTCAGTCCGGCCGGAGAAAAAGCCCGCCGAGCTGTTTCGCGCACTCGTCTGACAGCCGCTGCTGCCAGCCAGCGTCAGCGCAGTCAACACTGCCAGTAACGATTTTCCGGACATGAAGCCCATCCTCCGTGAGTTCTGCAGTGGCGGCAGGCTCGAAAACCCGCCACCGTCAGCCACTGTAATCGGCAAAACCCGCGTAACCGGAAAACTGAACCCGGACTGTTTCAAACATACTCCGCGTGTTTGCCGGTCCCTGTCCGGTCGCAGACGCAAAAACTGCCGGTAAAAACGCGTCTGAACGGCGTTCAGGGATCCGCGCGTTTGCCGCGGCGGAACGACCGAGTGGGGCGGTAACCGTATTCCACGGCAAACCAGTCCGCGTACTGCTCACGCCGCCGGAAATTTGTATTCCTCCGGTCATTCACATGCCCGATTTCGTGAATCAGTACGTTGTTGAGGTAGTAATCGCGAATGGTTTCCTGTGTCCATGTGAGTCTCCACAGGTCCCCGCACTGCTCCCAGCGACCGCCGTACATCTCGGTTTCGATCCGCTGGGCCGGCCGCGGTTCGCAGCCATAAAACTCCTGCAGTGTCTCTTCGATCGGGTAAAGGTAAACCGCAGTGCCCCACTGCATGCCGTAACAGGGGAACAGCCTGCGTTTCCGAGTCATGCGGCTGAGCTGCACCACATCGATGCTGTCGCAGAAAGGATGTGGAAGCTGCAGCACCCGCTCGCGAACGTCGTCAGCTGTCACCGGATGCACATAACCTGCCCCCGGCGGCTCGACGATAACCTTCAGGGGCTTAACCGGCTGCTCCGGCTGCCGCTGCAAAGGTTCATGCCAGCGCTCAGGAGCATCGAACGCACGGCCAGTGGCAAGCCCCCGGCCACGATGCTGGTGCAGCGAAGCCCGCAGACGACCACCGGAACGTCGCGGAGAAATCGGCGCGCCGGAAATCCGGCGGCCACGCTGCACTGGATGTCCCCTGGATATACGTGAATGCTGCATGCTGACACCTGCGGCCACGCCCCGTGAACTGGAATCCTTCCAGGAAGGTGGAGAAGACTGTGAAAGTTGTGTCGTCGAAAGTGTGAGTCGTCCTGCCGCGATGCTATGCGGAGCGGCCGCAGGAATCCAGAGCTGATTTCTAAGTCGTTTATCAGTAATGGTTTACGCGTTTTTGGAAGCGTTTTGGCAGCGAGTCGGAGTCAGCAGTCGGGCAGCTAAACCCCGCCAGTGCCGGACTTTCCGGCAAATCACCACAGATTCTGTTCTGAGTGGTCCGCATAACCTGGCTCGCTGTTTTTCTGAACGGAGTCTGCCGGTTGCAGCGATTGAAAGGGGCAGCCGCATGCTGCGGCTGCTGAAGTCTGCGGATGCTCAAGCCAGCCACTGACCCCACCCCCTGTCAACTCAAAAATCCACCTTTTCCAGGATTCCCTGCTCCCAACCGTCCTGAACAGCGATTCAGGGCTTGACTCTTGCGCCGAAGCAAATAGGCTGCGCACAGCCAACCATCCCGACCGCTCGAATTCCTCATTCGATTTGCCCCGCAAGGCCGGTCGCGACTCATCCATCCCCAGCCTGACACGACGTCCGGCACAGCCTTCCAGGCAGGAGATCTCCCATGCAGTGGTTACGCTCGTTCACGGTTTTCGGAACTCTGCTGGTGCTCGCAGGACAGGCCACCGCTGGTATCGTCCGGGTCGAACTTGGTCCGGCCACCGACGGCCAGGTAACCATCCGCAGTCGCGACGCCCGCCAGCAACTGATTGCAACCGCCGTCTACGAAGACGGCACCCTCCAGGACGTCACTCGCGACGCCGCCTGGACCATTTCCGACCCGGCTGTGCTGGCCGTGGATGCTACCGGCCTTGCGATTCCCAAAGGCGATGGCAACGTGGTTGTAACCGCCGCCATCGACGGAAAGTCAGCCACGCTGGCTGTGGCCGTGTCGGGTTTTGCAAACCCGCTGCCCGTCAATTTCCGCAACCAGATTGTTCCCATCTTCACCAAACTTGGCTGCAATGGTGGTGGCTGTCACGGCAAATCCGGTGGTCAGAACGGGTTCCGACTCTCACTGCTCGGCTTCTACCCGGAGGACGACTTTGAATTTCTGCGGAAAGAATCTCGCGGCCGCCGGATCTTCCCCGGCATGCCCGTCGAAAGCCTGCTCCTGAAGAAAGCCGTCGGACAAAGTCCTCACGGTGGTGGTAAACGCATGGAGCCCGGCAGCTACGAATACAACCTGATGGTCCAGTGGATCGAACAGGGCATGCCCTGGGGAACCGACCAGGATCCCTCCGTTGTCTCCATTCGCTGCGAACCGGAAGCCCGCGTCCTCACTCGCGGCGGCAAACAGCAAATCGCCGTGATTGCCTCCTACAGTGATGGTTCCACCGAAGATGTCACACGCATGGCTCTCTTCGAACCCAACGAAGCCGAACTCGCTGAATCCTCCGTCACCGGCCTCGTCAGTACACTCGATCTCTCCGGCGAAGTGGCCATCATGGCCCGCTATCAGGGCCAGGTCTCCACCTTCCGTGCCACAATTCCGCTCGGCGCCGACACATCTACCCTCCCGGAAGCCGCCAACCTCGTCGATCAGGCCGTCTTCAATAAACTCCGCCTGCTCGGAATCCCCGCATCAGAAATCTGCGATGATGCGACCTTCCTGCGACGCGTGTCCCTGGACATCACCGGAGTGCTCCCCACGGAAGAAGAGGTCCGCTCGTTCCTCGCCGAAACCGCACCCGACAAACGCGATCAACTCATCGATCGCCTGCTCGACAGCACTGCCTACGCAGATCACTTCGCCAACAAATGGAATTTCGTACTCCGCAACAAGAAGGAAAATGGCGAAGATGGTCCCGGTACCCAGCTGTTTCACCGCTGGATCTGGAGCCGCATGTACGACAACGTGCCCTATGACCAGTTCGTCCGTGAAATCGTCACTGCCTCCGGAGATCCTCAGATCAACCCCGCAGTCACCTGGTATCGCGATGTCGACAGCGTGGAAGAACAGGTCGAAGATACTGCCCAACTCTTCCTCGGACTCCGCATTCAGTGTGCTCGCTGCCACCACCATCCGTTCGAGAAATGGAGCCAGGACGACTACTACGGCATGGCCGCCTTCTACAGTCGCGTCGGTAAGAAGGTGATCCCCAACGCCAGCGGTAATATGCGCGATCGTCGCGTGTTCCATAACGAAGGCGTCGCCTCTTCCAGCAACCCACGCTCCGGCAAAGCCATCCGCCCAACCGGGCTCGGATCGCCAGCTTATGACGTGGCCGCCGATCAGGATCCCCGCGTCAAACTGGCCGACTGGATGACCGACCCGCAGAACCCCTTCTTCGCCCGCTCCGTCGTCAATCGCTATTGGAAGCATTTCTTCAGCCGCGGCATCGTTGAACCTGAAGATGATATGCGTGCCACCAACCCGCCCTCCAACCCCGAACTCCTTGAAGGTCTCTCCCGGCATTTCATCGAGTCCGGCTTCGACCTTAAGGAACTCGTTCGCACCATCTGCCGCTCCCGCACCTATCAGCTGAGCGCACTCCCTAACGACTACAACGCCAGCGACAAACAGAACTTCTCACGCTACTACCCGCGCCGACTCAGTGCCGAAGTGCTCTACGACGCATTCCACCAGGTCACCGATACCTCCGAAGCCTTCGGTGGTGTACCTGCCGGAACACGCGCCATGCAGCTCGCAGATGCCTCCAACGCGACCTACTTCCTCCAGGTCTTCGGTCAGCCCCGAGGTGACACCGCCTGCGAATGCGAACGCAGCACAGATGCCAACCTCGCTCAAAGCCTTCATCTGCTCAACGGACGCGAGATTCAGGACAAAATCGCCCGCGATAATGCCCGCACAGCACGCCTCGCGACCGATGCTAATCGCTCCCCCGAAGAACGTGTCCGCGAAATCTATCGCTGGGTCTTTGCCCGCGAACCAGCAGCCGATGAACTCGATGTGGCCGTGGGTTACCTCAAGCGGCACGCCGACAACCCTCGCCGGGGCTTCGAAGACATTGTCTGGGCGCTCATTAACACCAAGGAATTCCAGTTCAACCACTGATGTTCCTCCCGGCAGCGAACGGCCGCCTGAACGGTGGCCCGTTCGCCCTGCCATGTCCTCTGCACTCGCCGGATCTCGATGAATCCGAGCAATCTGTTCATGCTCCGGTCCTGCGCCCCCAAAGTTTCTCACGCCCCGCCCCCCCCCGTTCCCGACTTTCCGGAACCCCTCCCATGAACGGATGCCGTGCACCCTTCCCAGCACTGCTCACTGTCGCCCTGCTGCTGTCCTGCACCACTGCCTCTGCACAACTCCCGCAGACCCGGATCACCTCACTCTTCCCTCCCGGAGCCCAGCGGGGCGCCACCGTTGAGGTGGTTGTTGGCGGTGGCACCGACCTCGACGAAGTCGATCAACTCGTCTTCAGCCACCCAGGCATCACCGCTGTCCAGAAACGCGATTCCGCCGGCAATCCGGTGGCCAGCACGTTCGTCGTCAGCGTCGCCGCGGATGTCCCGGGCGGGCTGTATGATGCTCGTGTCCGCGGGCTTTTCGGTGTGAGCAATCCGCGGCTGTTCCGCATCGATTCACTCGCGGAAGCCGCAGAAGCCGAACCCAACAATCTGGCCGTTCAGGCCACACTCGTCGCTGCGGAATCCGTTCTCAACGCCCGCTCCAACGCAGCCGCTGATGTCGACTTCTACCGGCTGCCGGTCAAAGCCGGACAAACCATCGCTGTCAGCTCCGAAGCCGCCCGCATCGATTCTCCTATGCAGCCCCTGCTGCAGCTGTTCTCTTCCGGCGGACGTCGCCTGATTGAAAGTCGGCGGGTGTTTTCGCAGGAAGCCAGCTTCGTCTGGACCGCCACAGCCGACGAAGAACTCCTGCTCCGAGTACAGGACGCAGTTTATGGGGGTGGTGATCAGTTCGTTTATCGCCTGAGTATCAGCAGCCGGCCTCTTGTGGACTGGGTCGAGCCCGCTTTTGTCGCCGCTGCCGGGCCTGCCGAAGTGACCGTTTTTGGTCGCCATCTGCCCGGAGGCGAACCCACGGAACTCAAGCTTGCAGGACAGCCCGTTTTCAAACTCAAGTCTACCATTGACCCCGCAGCAGGTCGCAGCCCGATTGGTGCCGGTGCCGCGTCTGCCGCCGCTGATTCTTTCTGGTGGAACGGTATCGACGGCAGTCTGGTACGCATCGGACGCAGCGAACTTGCTGCCGCCGCCGAAGTCCCAACCGTCCCCGAACAGCCACTGACTCTCCCGGCTGAGATCAGCGGGGCTTTCGCCGAACGAGCAGACGAGGACGTCTACCGCTTCGATGCCAAAAAGGGCGAATCATGGGTGATCCAGGTCTCCGCCGGACGACTGGGTTCCATCGCTGACCCGCTCCTGATGGTCGAAAAAATCACCACCGCTGCAGATGGTGCCGTGACGTACGCTCGCGTGGCCACAGAAGACGATGACAAACAAAACCCCGGCGGGGCCGACCTGCCCACGCTGAGCGACGATCCGTCGTTCAGGCTTGATGTTCCCGACGACGCCAGTTACCGCGTCCGCCTCCGCGATCGCTACAGCGATGCCAGAGGTGACTCGCGACTCCAGTACCGATTGTCCATCCGCCAGCCCAAAGCGGATTTCTCACTTGTTGTCTTCGATGCTTTTCCGTCAGCTGATGGCAAAGCCCCGGCAACCAGCGGCGCTGTCAGCATTCGTCGCGGCGGCAGCTATGAAGTGACTGTCTACGCCTGGCGCTTCGATGGTCACAACGAACCCATCGAAGTTGCTGCTGTGGGACTTCCAGCGGGTATCACCAGCCGCCCAACCGTGATCGGTGCCGGCCAGAACTCTACCCGGCTTGTTCTCACTGCGGCGCCCGATGCCGCTGAACAAATTGCCCCGATTTCCATCGAAGGTCGCAGTGGTGCTGCCGAAACACAGCTCATTCGCGCCGCCCGCACCGCCACTCTGGTCCACGATGCTCTGAATGGGCTCCCACGCACCGCCCGCCTCTCTGAATCGCTCGTTGCGGGCATTATGAAGGACGATCAGCCGTTCTCCATCGTGGTCGATCTGGCCGCCGCCGACTACAGCCAGGATCAGCAGCTGCTGGTGCCGGTCAAGCTCGTCAAACGCAACGGCTTCGATGGAAAGGTCGACCTCTCGTTCTACAACGTGCCCCCCGAAACTGACGCCCCTGCTTTCGCCATCGAACCCGGTAAAGACTCCGCTTTGGCCCGAATTTTCTTCAAGGAAAAAGCTCCCGTTCTGCAGACGACACTGCTTCTGCACGGCACCTCCACAGTTCCCTGGCGCCGTAATCCGTGGCTGGCCGAACGTGCCAAAGCCAAAGTGGCCGAAGCTGAAGCCACCGTCGCTGCCCTGCAGACAAAGGTGACAACAACAGAAGCCAGCCTGAAGGACCAGCAGGCCAAAGTCACTACTCTCGCCGCCGATGTGAAGAAACTCGGCGAAGAGCTCGCAGCTTACGCCGTCCAGCAGCAGAAACTGAAAGAGGATTTCACGAAGGCCGTTGCTGATCAGGCTGCCGCTCTCGATGCCGTCTCCAAAGCTCAGGCACAGGCGGCCGCCGTGAAAGCTTCCGCTACCGCACCCCCCGAAGAACTCAAAACAGCACTCGCAGCCCTCCGCGAATCCGCGAATGCCCTCGAGGCTGCCGCCACACAGGTCGAAAAGTTCACAACCGCTGCTGCTGAAGTCGCGAAAGCCGCCAGTGCGGTAAAGGAAATGGAGGCGACCAAAACAAAGGAAAAGGCGGCCGCTGAAGAACTGGTCAAAGTCAAAATGAAGGACGTGGAAACGGCCCAGGCCATGCTCGCCGCCGCCATGAAGGAAGTCGAAGCCGCCATGGCCGCCAAAAAAGCTGCCGATGATGCACTCAAAAAGGCCGAAGACGCCACCAAACCCAACAATGTCAACGTCCGCGCTGTCGCTGATCCCATCGTCGTGCGAATTCATGCCGCGGCCGCAAAACTCGCCGCAGCCGTCCCCGACAGCGGCGCCGTGAAGAAAGGCTCCAGCATCGCAGTGAAAGTCACTGCCACCCGCAAAGGTGACTACAAAGGACCCTGGACTCTCAGCCTCGTACTCCCGCCCGGAATCACAACGCTGAATGCAGAGGCCGTTCAGATCCCCGCCGAACAAACCGAAGCCACACTCACCATCACAGCCGCTGCTGATGCCCCTCCCGGTGATATCCCAAACGCTGTCATCCGCGCCACCGCCGATATCAACGGCCGTTCCGCTTCCTCTGATGTCCCCGTGGCACTCAAGGTGGTGGAGTGAGTCATTGGTCATTGGTCATTGGTGTGCCGCTTCGGCTCCTACCTTAATTTTTCTCTGCCTGCACTCTTCCAGATTTTTTACCCCGGTGGCTTAAGCTGATTCAGTCTCTTGTCCGCCGCAGGAGTTCCGGTAATGACTCGCTTGATTTGTCTTGCAGCATGGCTGCTTGTCGTGTCCACCGCCGTCTCTGATGACCTCACGCCGATCGTCGAGGAAGACGCGGCGCTGGGGCGGGCTGTCGACTTCGAGAAGGACGTGCGACCGATCCTTCAGGCGAACTGCACAGCCTGTCATAATGTGACCACGAACGAAGGTGGCGTGATTCTGGAAACCGTCGAATCGATGCTCAAAGGTGGTGGCAGCAGTCCTGTGCTTGTTCCGGGCAAGCCCGAAGAGAGTCTGCTCTACACGCTGTCGCGCCGCGGTGATGAGCCCGTGATGCCTCCGCTGCCCAACGACCGTCAGGCACGGCCACTGACTTCCAAAGAACTCTGGATTGTCCGCCAGTGGATCACCGAGGGAGCGAAAGTCAGTACCACTGCCGCCAGGGCAATGAACTGGCAGGCGATCAACTCCCGACTGCAGGGCGTCTACTCGCTGGACATCGATTCATCCGGTCGCTTCATCGCTGCCGGCAGGGCCAACCGCGTGACCATCTACGATATGGCTCGTCAGGACGTCCCGGCTTCGCTGGCAGATCCAGGCATCGTGTCATCGGCTGCCCAGGGGCCGACCGGTGCTGCTCACCGCGATTTTGTGCACGCTGTCGCCTTCCATCCTTCGCTGCCGATCGTCGCCACGTCGGGCTATCGCAACGTGAAAATCTGGCAGCGGGATACGGCGCAGGTTTCTTCAGCATGGTCGCTCCCGGCGGGCGTTCAGGCCTGGACAACCTCCCCGGACGGCTCAGAAGTCTACCTCGCGGCGGCTGGTAAAGGCCTGATTGCGGTCAGCGCCTCCAGCGGTGCAGAACGAGGCGCTGCGGGTCTTGACGACCAGGCAGTGGCGGCACTCGCTGCCTTCCGCAGCGAACCGCGCTGGATTGTGGCTGCCACGGCAGATCAGAAGATCGTTGTTGTCCGCCCGACAGAACTCACCATAGCCAGTCGCTCCGAACCGCTTCCAGCCGCCATTACTGCTCTCAGCAGTGACCTTGGCGGTGGCCGCATCGCTGCACTGCTGGCTGACGGAACCGTGAGACTTCTGGCGATTGCCGGTGATTCCGGGGCGGTCACCGTGGCAGCAGAGATCACGTCTGACGCCGGGGCGATCACCCGCCTTGTCGGTTCCGGCCCGCAGCTGCTTACTGTTGCGGGCACTCGCACTGTGCAGGTCTGGAAGGCCGACGATGCAGCCCAGGTTTCCCGTTTTGACGCTCCGGCGGATATCACGGCTGTGGACTTTCAACCGACCGTCGAGCGGGCCGTGTTTGTGTTTGGCGGCACAGCAGCTTCATTATGGTCCACAAAGGATGTAAAGGAAATCGCTCCTCTGTCTGCCAGTCTGCCTGCCCAGCGATCGCTCAAGGGCGCCGAGTACCGCAAGTCCATACTCGATGCTCGAGTCAATGTCCTGAAAGCACAGATTGACGAATCTGAAAAGGAAGTGGTGGCTCAGAAGGAAGCAGAAACCAAAGCCAAAGCCGAGGTGGACAAACAGACTCCGCTGCAGGCGGAAGCCAAAACCAAATATGATGCAGCCATGGCGAAAACAGCCGAGGCTAAAAAGGCGCTTGAAGGCAAGCCGGATGATGCCGCCCTGAAAACAGCGGTGACTGAAGCTGAGAAGGCTGAGACGGCAGCTAAGGACGCCTTTACGAAGGCGGATGGGGATTTGAGCACCGCGAAAAAGTCCGTGGACTTCGCAGTTCAGGCAATCGCCAGGGCCGAGATGCGTGTCCAGGAACGCAGGGGGCAGCATGAAGCTGCTGTGGCCGAAGCTGCCGCCGGAGCTGCTGCTGTGGAAGAACGCAAAGCACCTGCCGCAGCAACTGCCGCTGCCGCCTTTGCTGCATTCTCCGCCGATGGTCGCTACGCCGTCACAAGTGATGCCTCCGGGACACTGCGGATCTGGAATGCCGCCACAGGCGCCCCGATTGATGTGCTCGACGGCGCGCAGGTCGGCAGTCCGGTGAAGTCACTTCAGGCCGCCGGAATTGCGGCTGCAGTGCTGCAGACGGAAGATGGCAGAGCTGTGCTGCGGTCCACCTTCCCGTCATGGCAACTGGTCCGATCCATCGGCTCCGAAGACGGTGGTGATTCGGTGTTTGTTGATCGTGTGCTGTCTCTCGCCTTCTCTCCCGACGGGACGCTGCTGGCGGCCGGCGGCGGCGAAGCCTCCCGTTCCGGACAGCTGACGCTCTGGAATACAGCAGACGGAAGCCTGGTAAAGCAGTTTGCGGACGCCCACAGCGACACCGTCTACGGAATTGAATTCTCCGCCGACGGCAAACTGCTTGCGTCTGCGGCCGCAGACAAATTTGTCAAGGTCTTCGACGTGGCTTCCGGCACCTTTGTGCGTGCCTTCGAGGGCCATACCCACCATGTGATGGATGTTTCGTGGAAGGCCGACCGCACAACGCTGGCCAGCGCCGGGGCTGACAACGCCATTAAGGTCTGGAATGTGGAAACAGGCGAGCAGGCACGCACAATCACCACCTACACTCGCCAGGTCACCTCACTGCAGTACGTCGGGTTACAGGATCTGATCGTCAGCAGCAGCGGGGACAAACGCGTCTTCTTCCATAACCCCGCCAACGGCTCCGCTGCCCGCGAATTTCCCGGGAACACGGATTACGTGTATCGCGCCTCTGCAACTCCGGATGGAACTATCGTTGCTTCCGGCGGTGAAGACGGGTCTGTCCGCGTATGGAACGCTGCCGACGCGAAAGTCCTGGCAACATTCGCCGCAACACCTTAGTGGTCAGCTTCCATTACAGGCCGCAAATCAGCCGCTCCCGGGAATCCATCTGGTATCGCATTCGATGAATCGTTAAAAATCGGCCCGGATGGACAGAAGGCGAGTCAACTTCGGTTGGCTCAGAAGGCAGGGTGAACCATGATGGTTCACCCGGCGCCGTGCAGCGATCGCTCCACAGCGCAGCTGAAAAGGGATTTGCCGGGTGGCTCTGAAATCTGGAAACGGCCCGCAGGCTGAGTTTTGTCGGCAATCCGGCAACTCAGCCAGACTTCGTCGGCTGCTGGGACTGGCCTTTGAGTACCGCCGGGAATGTGCCGGGGTGCTCGGGCTGCAGACCGTGCTTGTACTGCTGACGCTGGGGACGCTCGGGTTGACTGGTCTGGGGATCGACTACCTCAGCTGGTGTGTGAATGGAACCGGCCGACCGCCTGCGTGGCCCCTGGGTCTCGAACCTCCGCCGCACTGGTCGCCCCGGCTTGTGCTTGCGGTGCTGGCCTCCACGGTGGTCTGCGCAGCACTGCTCACTGCATTCCTCAAATTCCTGAGTGCCACCGCCTCTGCGGCGCTTTCACAGAAGATTCTGATACGCCTGCGAACGGACCTCTACACGCGACTGCAGTTGCTCAGTCTGCGATTTCACGATGCCGGTGTTCGCAGTTCACTGATTAACCGGGCCGGCAGTGACGCCAATCAGGTTCGTCAGTTTGTGGACGGCGTGGCTCTGCGAGTGCTCACGGTGGTGCTGACGCTGGGCGTGTACCTGCTGTGGATGCTGCGGGTGCATGTCGGTTTGACGCTGGCGTGTCTGGCCTCCACACCACTGCTGTGGCTGAGTGCCTGTGGTTTTTCGCGGGTGGTGCAGCCGGCGTATCGGCGTGCGGGTGAACTCAGTGATGATTTGATTCGGCTGCTGGTTGAGAATATTCAGGGCGTGCAGGTTGTGAAGGGCTTTGCCCGTGAGCAGCAGCAGGCAGAGCAGTTTGAGGCGGCCACCCGGAGGATTCAGGACCAGCGTAATTCGATCTTCCGCTCACTTTCCATTTTTCAGCCTGCGATGGGAATGCTCACACAGCTCAATCTGCTGGTGCTCATTGGCTATGGGGGACGGCTGGTGATTCGCGGTGAATTATCCGCAGGTGCGGGCCTGTTTGTGTTTGCCGGTCTGCTGCAGGAGTTTGCTGCGCAGGTGGCCCATATCACGAACATCGCGAACAGTATTCAGGCGAGCCTTGCCAGCGCGGACCGTGTGTTTGAAGTGCTTGATGCTCCGGTTGAGATCACCAGTGCGGCGAACGCAAAGCGTATCCGGGCACTTGAATGCGGGATTGACCTGGACGGCGTGAGTTTTGAGTATGTGCCGGGTCGGCCGGTGCTTCGCGAGGTCAGTCTCAGCATTCGAGCGGGCGAGTGCATCGGGATCACGGGGCCGGTAGGCTCAGGAAAGAGCACGCTCCTGTCTCTGCTGAAGCGTTTTCACGATCCCACGTCCGGCCGCATTCTGTTTGATGGCTGCGATCTTCGCCAATTGCATCTGGAAGACATCCGCAAAGCCTCGGGGATCGTCTTTCAGGACAGTTTTCTGTTTACCAATTCGATTGGCGCCAACATCGCGTTCGGGCGACCGGAGGCGACGGCAGAGGAGATCGGAGCCGCAGCGCGGACGGCGGCTGCCGAGGAATTCATCAGTCGTCTTCCGGACGGCTTCGAGACACTCGTGGGCGAACATGGCTGCGGTCTTTCGGGGGGACAGAAACAGCGTCTGGCACTTGCCCGCGCGCTGCTGATTCACCCCTCACTGCTGCTGCTGGACGACGCTGCGTCTGCTGTGGATCCGGAAACGGAGCAGGAAATCCGCAGTGCGATGGAGCGGGTGATGCGCGGCTGCACGTCACTTGTGGTGTCCGGCCGCATCAGCACGCTGCGCAGAACGGACCGAATCGTTGTCCTCTCTGAAGGTTGCATCGAAGCTGTCGGCACCCATTCTGAACTGCTCCGCCGAAGTCCGTGGTATCGACAGCTGAATGAGCTTCAGAATCCCGGGGCCGGGGCCGGGGCCGGGGTTGTTTCTGAGCCGGCCGTTATTCCCTTTCCCGGTCGCACAGCCGGACGCCGTGCGGCCTGAACAGAATCAATTCCCATGTCTCACGCTGCCATCCTGCAGAATTCTCTGACTCGCCATATTGAACGGGAAGAAGACCGCCAGCGACCGCTGGATTTTCGCCTGATTGCCCGACTTTATGAGTGCACAGCCGCCTGCGGTCCGAAACGCCTCTGGCTGCTCGCGCTCGTTGTGATCCGCGCTCTGCAGCTGCCGGCGCTCACCTGGTGCCTTGCGGCCGTCATTCGCGGCCCCGTCGCCCGTCAGGACACTGCCGGTGTGCTGCAGGGGGCTGGTATCTTTGCAGTGCTGGCGCTCTCCACACAGATTGTCCTGCATTATCGACAGAAGCTCGCGCTGCAGCTGGGTGAAGCGGTTGTCTGCAACCTGCGGTCCCGACTCTTTCGCCACATCCAGCGGATGCCGCTGCGGTGGTTTCAGCAGGCACGCACCGGGCGGGTGATCAGCCGCATGACTTCAGATATGGAGGATATCCGGGCCGGTGTTCAGGATGTGTTTTACGTGTCCATGGTGCAGCTGATCCAGATGCTGATTGCGGCCGCGGCGATGATCTGGTTCGACCGCCTGCTGTTCCTGATCCTGCTCGTGCTTGTTCCCGTCATTCGCTGGATCAATCATCGCTTTCATGCCCGACTGAGCACTGCGCTGCGGAATATGCGGGAATCGTGGAGTCGGGTCACGGCAACGCTGGTGGAGTCCATCGTCGGCATTCGCGTGACTCAGGCCTTCTGTCGCGAATCCGTGAATATCAGAGCCTTCTCGGAACTGGCTGCCGACCATTCCGCATGGAATACCGGCGTGCTGAAAACTCAGGGCACCTTCCAGCCTCTGCTGGAAATGAACAGTCAGCTCGTGACCGGCCTGCTCCTGTTTGCCGGCGGCTGGCGCGTGCTCACACCCGGCTCCACAGCCAACGTGGGTGACGTGGTTGGTTTTCTGTTTATGTCCGGACTGTTTTTCGCTCCGATCGCGATTCTTGGTACGCAGTACCATCAGGCACTCACCGCCATGGCCGGTGCTGAACGCCTGTTTCGGCTGCTGGATACTGAACCTGACTGGACTCTCCCGACGACAGCAAAGCAGCCCGACCGAATCTTCGGACATGTGGAATTTCGCGACGTGAGCTTTTCATGGGATGGGCTGAAAACCGTCCTGCATAATGTCTCCTTCAACGCTCGTCCCGGTCAGCTCATCGCGCTCGTCGGCCCCACCGGGAGCGGCAAATCATCGCTGATCAGCCTCGCTGCCAAATTCTGTCTGCCCACGCACGGCTCTGTGCTCATCGACGGATATGACACCCGACTTCTCGATGATCAGACACTCCATCGCTGTATGGGTATTGTGCCACAGCAGAACTTTCTGTTCAGCGGCAGCGTGGCCGACAATATTCGCTTCGCTCGTCCCGAAGCCACGTCCGCCGACATCCTGCAGGTGCTCGAACAGCTGGGCTGCCGCGATCTGCTCGATTCACTCCCCGACGGCCTTGATACCGCCACAGGCGAATCCGGCTGCAGTCTCAGCAGTGGCCAGCGACAGCTCATCTGCTTCGCCCGCGCCATGCTTGCGGATCCTGCTGTGCTGATTCTGGATGAAGCCACCAGCAGCCTCGACAGTCAGACTGAACATCGGCTGCAGACGGCTCTGGAAACACTGCTGGCAGGCAGAACCGCCTTTGTTGTGGCCCATCGCCTGAGTACCATTCGGCGGGCGGATCTGGTGCTGGTGCTGGATCAGGGACGCATCGTCGAACGTGGCACCCACCAGAGTCTGCTCCGGCTTGATGGCCTTTACGCTGAACTTCACCGGCGCTTCACAGCCGATTGATGCCGGTCATCGAACCGCCGACAGCGAATGCAGATCCCGACACCTCAACCTTCACCTCCTCCGCCGGAGTCAAATCATGTCCACCACAGAGCCGCTCAGAATTGTCATCGTTGGCGGCGTTGCCGGCGGTGCGTCTGCTGCCACACGAGCTCGTCGCTGCAACGAACAGGCTCACATCACCCTGCTTGAAAAAGACGACTACGTCTCTTTCGCCAACTGTGGCATGCCCTACCACATCGGCGGCGAAATCCCTGACCGAGGCAAACTGCTCGTCGCCTCCGCTGCACTCCTCCGCGGACGGTTCAACATCGATGTCCGCGAACGCTGTGAAGCCGTCTCCATCGACCGCTCGGCACGCACCATCCGGATTCGCAATCTCGCAGACGGCAGCGAAACAGATCTGGCATGGGACCGACTGATCCTTTCACCAGGGGCCGCCCCCTTCGTGCCACCGGTCACCGGAGTTGACGCTGGCGGCGTTTTTACACTGCGAAACATCGCCGACATGGACCGCATCACCGCCGCGGTGACAACACCGCCGGACGCCTCCGAGGCCGCACGCACAGCCGTCGTCGTGGGAGCCGGTTTCATCGGACTGGAACTGGTTGAACAGCTGGTCCGGCGTGGCTTCAGGGTGGCGCTTGTGGAGCAGCAGACACAGGTTCTGCCGCCACTGGATCCCGAAATCGCGTTCACTCTGCAGGAAGAGCTCCTGCGTCACAACGTACAGATCCATACCGGGCATGGCCTGCAGCGAATTCTCGTCGAGAACGGTGCTGCGGCCGGCGTGGAGCTCAGCAACGGACTCCGGGTCCCGGGATCTCTCGTGATTCTTGGACTCGGGGTTCGCCCTAACGTGCGACTCGCTGCGGATGCCGGCCTGCCGCTCGGACGCACAGGGGGTATTCTGACAAATCGCTTCCACCAGACTGCAGACCCGCACGTCTATGCCGTCGGAGATGCCGCCGAATATTTCTGCGAACCGGCTGCTCAGTGGGCTCGCGTCCCGCTCGCCGGCCCCGCCAATCGCGCTGGCAGACTCGCCGGACAGCATGCCGCGACCGGTCGTGCTGAACCCGCAGCACCCATCCTTGGAACGGCGATTCTCCGAGTCTTCGAACTTGCCGCCGGAATGACCGGGTTGACTGTCAGGGCAGCCCGCCGAGCCGGATTCGACTGTCGCTCTGTCACTGTTATCGCCGGTCAGCACGCCGGCTATTTCCCCGGTGCCTCACCAGTAACACTCAAGCTGGTCTACGAAGCCTCCAGCGGCGCAGTCCTCGGAGCTCAGGCGACCGGTAAAGACGGCGTCGATAAGCGAATCGATGTGATTGCCACCGCCATCCGCTTCCGCGCAACCGTGCGTGACCTTGCGGGGCTGGACCTCGCTTACGCGCCCCCCTACGGTGCTGCAAAGGATCCCATTCATCAGGCCGCTTTTGTCGCCTGCAACCAGCTGGATGGACTTGCACAAATGCTGGATGCTGACGCCAGTCTTGCAGGCTTTCAGGTCGTCGATGTGCGGTCCCCCGCCGAAGTGCTTAAAATGCCTCTTGCGGGCGTTACCGGAGCACTTTCCGTCTGCAATATCCCGGTGGACGACCTTCGCGGTCGTCTGCATGAGCTGGATGCGACGCTGCCGACGGTGGTCAGCTGCGGCGTGGGAGTCCGCGGCCACGTCGCGCAGCGGATCCTGCTGCAGCACGGATTTCGCACGGTCTTTAATCTTACAGGCGGGGCCACGCTGCGCCGCCGCGCTGTGCCCGACACAGGCCGGACTGCGGACCAGTGAGACGGCGACAGAAAAACAGCCGTGCAGGGCAATGCACGGCCGTTCAATTGCGGAATGAAAGCAGACTTTCCGACGCTGCGCTGCGTCAGCCTCTCTGCTCTTTATTCCAGGCAAAGCACATGCGAATCAGGTGAGCAACGCTGTCGGCCCGCATTTTGTCGTTGATGCGGGCACGATGCGCTTCGACGGTCTTGGTGCTGACGTCCAGTTCAGCGGAGATTTCGCGACTGGAAAGGCCCTCGACGACCAGGTCCAGCACCTGACGTTCGCGGCCCGTCAGACGGCTGATACTTTCGTCGGTTTCTTCAAGCTCCGCTTCAAGCACTTCGTGGTCGACGTCGTAGTAGTGGGCGTACGCACGTGAGACGGCCTGGATCAGTTCTTCAGCGCGCACGGGCTTGCCGATAAAATCGAACGCTCCGTTTTTCATCGCCCGTACGGCCATCGGCACGTCCGCGTGTCCTGAAATCATGACCACGGGCAGTTCGAATTTTTCGTCCTGCAGTTTCTCCTGGAGTTCCATGCCGCTCATGCCCGGCAGACGCAGGTCGAGGATGAGCACCCCCGGCTGCTTTTCCCGGAAATCCCGGTAAAATTCCATGGCCGTCATGTAGTCGCGGACGGTCACTTTCTGTTCGTTCAGTGCTGCTACAAGCGAACCGCGGACAGACTGATCGTCTTCGACCAGGAACACGGTGAACGGCCGCCGCTTTTTGGGCTGGTCGAACTCCATGACGTATGGAGACTGCTTGTCCGTCTTTTTCGCTGCCCGACGTTTCCCCTGCATGTCTTTTTCTCCGTAGGTGGTGGCACCGGAAAGCGAATACTGTCAACACGCTTCCCCGTCCCGAATTCTACTAGCCGGTGCGCCCCTGACGCAAGTCGCCCGGCGATGGCCAGTGGCTGTTGTCGATGACCTCTGTCGATTACCTCTGAGGATTACTTCCCGCACACCGCTCTGCCCGGACTGCCCGACCCGCATTTTCCTGACGGGAGGGGCAACCAGGGTTCTGCCCGGATTCGGTATCGCTATCTTTCATGCGTTGCTTCTGAGATTCCAGGCACTCAGGGGAAAATTCCGGAATTCTTCAGATTTGTGATCGGCTGCTCTGGCCTGCACAGGTCCTGCAGTGACTCAAAGTCAGGTTTCCATGCAAATGAACGTTTTTCACAAATTCATCGGGTGGACTTTTCGATTCTCGGCCTAAAACGACGTGAACGCTTCAGTAGCGACGGCAGCAAAAGAATGTTTTGCCCGTTTTGTGCAGTCAGTCGTCCTTCGTCCTCAGGAAAAAAAAGCATGTCAGCAACCCTCGCAGAACTTCCGGAAACCGATGAATTTTTCGTTGACAAATGTGTCAGAATGGAAGGGGGATCCGAAAGTATCTGCAGAACTGAGCAACCGGTCGACCTGGCACTGATTCGATCCGCCGTGCGGCAGATTCTCCGCGCCGTTGGTGAAGACCCGGACCGCGAAGGGTTACTTGAAACGCCGCGACGCGTGGCAAAGATGTACGAGGAAATGTTCGCCGGCCTGCACCTTGATCCCGGTCGCCATCTGGATGTCACTTTCGCCGAAAACTACGACGAGATTGTGCTCGTCCGCGATATCGAATTCACCAGTATGTGCGAACATCACCTGCTGCCGTTCCGCGGAGTCGCTCATGTGGCCTATATTCCTAACGGTCGCGTCACCGGCCTCAGCAAACTGGCCCGCGTCGTGGAAGAGGTCTCACGCCGGCCTCAGGTCCAGGAACGCATGACCAAGACCATTGCAGATCTGATCGAGGAACGCCTGGGTACCAGCGCCGTGGGCGTGATTGTCAAAGCGGAACATTCCTGCATGGCAATGCGCGGCGTTCGCAAACAGGGAAGCATGACGGTAACCAGTGCGATGCGTGGTACATTCCGCAAGGACCCGGCCAGCCGCGCCGAACTGATGTCACTCATTCATTCACCTGGCTAACCCCCCCCTCCCCACCCGTTCCGGCGTTGCTGCCGACGCAGGTGTCCACGGTGTCTTCACACAGGAGTTTCAGGTGCTGATCGAAAAACAATACAAATTTTATGCGGCTCACCGCAACGAAACGCTGCAGGACAAATGCAGCAACCTGCACGGGCATCGCTACGGGCTCCGCTGCGCCTTCGAGGTGGAACGGTGTGGTGAAATCAGCACGCTGTTCGGAGACTTCGATTCCCGCATCGAACCGTGGCTCAAAGAGAACTACGATCACGCAATGCTGATCAATCGTTTCGACCCCCTGTATGACACTCTGGTCGGGCACATGGAGCGGACCGGTGAACGTCTGCGGCTGGTGATCTTCGATCGCCCCACAAGCGTTGAAAATCTGTGCCACCGTCTGTTCACTGAAATCACTGCTTTCGGCTTCCGTCTGGCACACATTGAGCTGCAGGAAACCGACACATCCACTGTCTGTTACACGCGGCAGGACTGGGTTGCCGACAATCGCGAATTTCAGCGCCCCCGCGCCACCACCGCGGTGCTCGTCTGAACCACCGTCTGCTGATGCCAGCCTGGGTGTCTTGAACTTTTCCTGGTGATGGGCGATTATTCGCGACCGCGTTTTCCCCATCTTCAGAGTTCATTGTGATGCCCCGAGATAACCGTTTCCAGCATCAGTCCTATCCGACGGCCCCGGGCGATGCTGTGGAATTTCATCAGCTGACAGCTGTGGATGCGGTTGCAGGCCGTCATGCGGGGCTGCATACGCGGCACCGGATAGCTCGTGTGGTGCTGGTACACGGGACGTTCATGGGAGAAGACCCGTTTGGCATTTCCAGCACGCTGAGTGCTCTGGCCGATGCATGGCCGCTGGCCGGGGCTCCGCTGCGGCAGGTCGCTGACCAACTCCGGGAACGCACGCCTGCACTGCTCGCACGCCTCGCCCGGGATCTTGGGAATTATACGGACGAGTTTCGCGGGAGTTTTCAGCGGCTGGTCGGTGATGATCCGCAGATTGAGTTTCCGCAGGCGGGCTGGTCCAGCGAAAACCATCATTTCGCGCGGGCGGATCTGGCGGTTAAACTTTTTGAAGAGCTCGTGGCGCGGCCTCTGCAGGACGATCAGCGAGTCCTTTTCTGGGGGCATTCACATGCCGGCAACGCCTTCGCGATTCTGAGTAATCTGCTGGCCAATCATCCGCCTTCCATGCAGCGTTTTTTTGGTGCTGCTGGTCCGCGGTTACCGGTGCACTGGCAGAAATTACAGGCCGCACTGCAGCAGTCGTCATCGCCACATCCTCTGGCCCGGCGGGTGCTGTTTGTCACGTTCGGCACGCCGGTACGTTACGGCTGGGACACGACCGGATTTGCCCGGCTTGTGCATCTGAATTTTCACCGTGTGTACAATCGCAACGAACCTTTGCTCGCGCGGCCTGTCTATCCGCCGGGAAGCGTCTCTGAAATCCTTTCCGGTGCCTGGGGAGACTGGGTGCAGAGCTTTGCGATTGCGGGGACTGACACAACCTCTCTTCCGGCGGCGAAGGCAAATTCCCTGCTGTCTGAACTGCTGGAATCAGGTCTTCATCCTGTGGATCCGTCCGCGCTCCCGTTCGCTCTGCGACTGACTCCTGCCGGTCGTTTCCGTGACTTGTGCGCTCGCTGGCAGTGCGGCACGCGGTGTCATGCGGACGGCATCAACCTGCTGGTGGACTATCAGCCATCGGGAGATCGGACATTTCCAGGGATTCCCATTGAATCATCGGTGATGGGGCATGGCGTGGCGACAAGTGTTCGCTGGCTGCCTGCGCATCTTGGTCTGATCGAGCAGACGCTCAATGCCACAGATTGATTTCCGCATCTGCGTGATCCGGCAGCAATTCGCTGACAGCGAGACCTGTCTGCTGGGCGAGGCACTGTTTTTTCCGGAAATCACAGTCGCAGAAACGGACCCGGACGATGTGTCAGAGATCGTGCTGGAGAACATCACAAAACTGCTCCCTGAGATCCCCGGCCTCCAGCTTTGGCAGCGAATGCACGCGGGGCCGATCGAGACGCTGACCATTTCGCTGCCGATCGCACCTTCCGAACGCTCACCTCTGTGGCGCGAACCGGTGCAGGTCAGCGTGTCTGCTGTTCGCTGGCAGAAGGCGGCGGATCTGCATCTGCTGCTGCTCCCGTCGCTGGGAATTGAGGTTGTGGCCAACACACCGGAAGACCTGCTGCGGCTGGCAGAGGACCAGATTCGGATGGAGCTGGTGCGTCGCAAAGCCACGCGATCGCTCGGAAGCATGCTGTCCATTCTTCGAGGCTCCGGGCTGACACTCGAGGGATTTGACATTCGGCATTCGGTGGCAAGCCCGAAGGACCAGGCACAGCGTGCGCTCCAGCCACGCCGCGAGCGACCGGCTGGGATCGTCGAGCAGGTT
>CAZLOQ010000006.1:70133-78874 GCA_964561125.1 uncultured Chitinophaga sp.
GCTGGAAACGGTTGCCGATCGGCTGGAGCGTTCAGTTGGTGTGCAGGCGTGGTGTCGGGACGGGCAGGTGCAGCAGCTGTCAGAGATCCTGGGTGGCCGGATCGCTCGCAGTGTGCTGCTGGTCGGGGCATCAGGTTGTGGAAAAACGGCGATTTTCCGACAGCTGGCGGTGACTGGTGCAGACCAGTTACCGGCAGGCTGCCAGTTCTGGATGACGAGTGGTTCGCGGCTGGTGTCGGGGATGACGGGCTTTGGCATGTGGCAGGAGCGTCTGGAGCGACTGCGGCGGGAGCTGCAGGAGTCGCCGGTGGTTCTGCATACAGGTTCGCTGATGGAACTGACAGAGACCGGCCGCAGTGACTGTCAGACTCAGGGCATGGCCGCATTTCTGAGACCCTTCATTTCCCGCGGTGAACTGCTTGTGGTCGCCGAATGTACAGCTGAAGAGTTGTCGTTGATCGAGCGGAAGGATCCGGCTGTGCTGAGTGCGTTTGTGCAGCTGACCGTACAGGAGCCGCCTCAGTCAGATCGCCTGCGAATTCTGACTGAAGTGGCCCGCCATGACTCCGCGACCGCAGGGCCGGTCTTTAGTCCGGAGGCCATTGCAGAAATTGAACGCCTGCACAGCCGTTTTGCCACCAGTTCTGCATTCCCGGCGCGGCAGCTGAGGTTTCTGCGGAATCTGCGTCGGGATCTGCAGGCCACAAGCGCGCCCGGCGGGGTGTGTGAGATCGGTGCGGGCGACGTGATTGCAGCGTTTTCAAAGGAAACCGGACTGCCGCTGTGGCTCCTCGATGACCGCGTGGTGTTTGACCCGGCTGCCGCCGAGCGATGGTTTTCTTCGCGAGTGATCGGGCAGCCGGAAGCGGTGAATCTCACGGTCAGCCTGCTGACCACGCTCAAGGCCCGGCTCAACCGTGAGCATCGGCCACTCGCCAGTCTGCTGTTGATTGGCCCGACGGGCGTGGGCAAGACGGAGCTGTCAAAATCGCTGGCTGAATATCTGTTCGGGGCTGCGGATGCGGCGGATTCGCGGATGATCCGAATTGACATGAGCGAGTATGCGGACGCGCTGGCTGCTGAACGCTTAATCGGAGGTTCAGCGTCGGCCGAGGGATTGTTGACGGCGCGAGTCAGGGAGCAGCCGTTTTCGGTGATTCTGCTGGATGAATTTGAGAAGGCAGACCCGGCCATTTTTGATCTGCTTCTGCAGGTGCTGGGAGAAGGTCGCCTGACGGACGCTGCCGGGCGAGTGGCCGATTTTCGCAACGCCATCATCCTGATGACGTCGAACCTTGGTGCAGCCACATTCGGGCGGGGCGTGGCCGGATTTGTTTCGTCGGTGTCGGATGTCGAGGACGCGCGGCGACATTTCGAGCGGGAAGTTCGTCAGTTCGTCCGGCCGGAACTGTTCAACCGGATCGACTGCATCGTGCCATTCGCTCCGCTTGACAGGGACACAGCACGGCGCGTCGTTCAGCGACAGCTGGAGCTGGTGCAGCTCCGTGAAGGGCTCAGGTATCGCAATGCTGCTCTGCATTTTGACGACCACGTTGTGGATTATCTGCTCGAACGAGGCTTTGAGCCACGGTACGGAGCGCGATCGCTGAAACGCGTCATCGAGCGGGAATTTCTGGCGCCGCTGGCTGAACAGTTCAATCAGTTTTCGGTGGATACGGTGCTCACAGCGGAGTGCACTGTTGTTGTCACGGGGGCTCGGCGTCTGCAGCAGACGGTGCGTGCGCAGACGGATGCTTCCGGCCGAGTGCTCTCGACGGCTGCAGCGGCAAACAGTCAGCTGTTTCATGCCGTCGAGCAGCTGCAGGAGCTGAGAGCGGCTGTGCAGCGGCTCCGGCGGGCCTCTGCTGTGCTCAGTCTGGAAAGTCGTATCTTCCGTCTGGAGAAGCTGGAGCGTCGCTGGAACACAGACCCGACCTGGTCGGCTGAGGAAACACGTCAGCGAAGGGAACTTGAGCAGCGGCGGGAGTGGCTGAAGCGGTGCGAGGCCTGTCTGGCGCGAATTGCTGAGCGTGAAGATCAGGAACTGCTGGCGCTCTACGGCAATACCGGGGATCCGGGTGCACGGGAACTGCTGACTGAGTTTACAGACGGTGAAGCGGAGGCCTTTGCAGCACTGTTGATGGACCTGCTGGAGCAGGAGACGGAAGCCGCAGGCCACATCCGGCTGCTGCTGCTTTCTGACGATGCCCGGATGCTGACGCTGCTCACACGAAGCTACATCGAGGTGGCCAGTGCACTCGCTGCAAAAGTGGACGTGTGGGAGTATCTGCCGACGGGGGCAAAACGAGTGCAGCTGAGTGAAGCGGAATGGTCGCTGCAGACGCTGGAATGGAGTCTGAAGCCGGCAGTCAGGGGATCTTCAGAGGAGGAAACGTGGCAGCTGCTGAAAAAGGAAGCGGTCCGTAGTGCAGAGAGTGTTCCGGTGCTGCTGCGACGTCGCTGGAAGCAGGATCAGGGTTGTCAGGAGGGAGCGCTGGGAATGTTTCTTGATATTCGTGGGCCTCATGTCTGGAATCGTTTTCAGCGTGAGGAGGGTGTGCATCGATTTTCCGATGGTCAGGGGAAACAGGGGAAGCTGGACGTGCACGTCTTTACGGGGCTGGCGGACGTGGACAAATATCTGCCGCCCGCGGGGATTGTTCGTCCTGGCACTGTGGTGCTCACAGATCGCTGTCGCGACTATGATTTTTTGCGTGAACGAATTGTGGATCGCTGTCTGGACGAAACTGTGAATGCCTGCTCGGAGGGTGTGTTGTCCGTGATTCTTTCCGACCTGCTTGCTCGACGGCATCGACGGCTGGCGGAAGACCTGATTGACTGAAGCTCGCCTATGGAAATCACAATTCCGGTTTATGTGGAGACCACGGCAAGTCCGGGCAAACGGCCGGAGTACGTGGTGCGACCGCTGTTCTTTGAGGCTCCTGTGGAGCGATCTGAGCTGTTGCCGACAGCTTTACAGAAGCTCACCAAAAGTCTTCGCAAACAGCTTGTGGAGCTGGGACGTCAGCTGCGGCACGATGCTCTGGCAGCCTGGAGCAGCAACCCCGAGCTGGAGACGCAGCAGTGTCGCATTCGCATTGAACGTGACGGATCTGTCGCCCGCCTGCGGCTGCTGCTGATCAGCTTCCGGTGTTTCCAGCGGCGAGTGGCGTTTACGCCTGCCTTTCCTGAGCTGTGGTTTGAAATGCAGGCGGGCGAAGACCCTGAACAGCGACTGACGGAATCGCTCACGTCCCACCTGAAAACGCTGGCGGCCGAGGGACGGGGGCTCGACATTGATTCTCTGCGTCGACGATCTCTGGAGAACAGTGCGTGGGTCACTGAAATTCAGCTGCGACTGACTCCGGAACGGATACGGGCGGGGAAGCAGAAAAATCCGTTCGCGATGCTGGGTTCAGCGGAGCAGATGGATGGAGAATGGGAGTTATATCGGGTTGGCCGCAGTTTGAATGACCAGTACCCGCATGATCTGAATCGCGCGCTGCTGCGGGAGCGTGAGGTTGAAGAGCTTGAGCGGGTCCTGAGTTCCGCTGATCGCCGTCCTGTGCTGCTCCTGGGACGGCGTCAAAGCGGCAGGACGACGGTGCTGCATGAATATGTGTATCGCAATCAGAAGCGAGCGGAGAATCGGCAGGGGAGTGTGCGGGCCGTGTGGCTGATTTCGCCGCAGCGGCTGATTTCGGGAATGTCGTATGTGGGCCAGTGGGAGAGTCGGTTTCACGCCATTATGAAGTTTGCGGCCCGCAGGGATCTGGTGGTGTACTTCGACGATCTTGTGGGGTTGTTTCAGGCTGGTGTGACCAGCCAGTCAACGATCAGCGCGGCTGTCCTGCTGAAGACGATCATGATGAATCGCATGGTGCGGATCTGCGGCGAACTGACACCTGAGGAATTCCGGGTGCTGCAGGAGAAAGATCGGGCCTTCGCGGACCAGTTTCACGTGATTCGCGTGGAAGACATGGCCGGGGATGTGAATCTGCGAGTACTGCTGGCATTTCAGCGGCAGCTGGAGGTCCGCCATGGCGTACGGTTCCAGCTGGAAACGCTCCCGGCCATCATCAATCTGCAGCGTCGGTATGTGCGGGACGCGGCTTTTCCAGGGAAGGCGGCGGAGCTGATGAAACGGCTGGCAGTCCGATTTGGTGCTGCCTCGACGGATCCTTCGAAGAGCGAGCGTCGGACGGTGTCGATTTCGCAGGACAGTGTTTTCGAGGTTTTTCGTCAGCAGTCGGGGTTACCGATTTCTTTTCTGGATCAGCGAACGCGACTGGAGCGAAGACAAATATCCGCGGTGCTGCGGGAGCGTTTTGTCGGACAGCCACAGGCCATCAATGCAGCAGTGGAGATCATCAGTATCGCGCGGGCGCGGCTGAATGACCCGTCGCGTCCGATGGCGACGCTGTTATTGACGGGTCCTACCGGGGTTGGCAAAACGGAGTTTGCGAAGGCTCTGGCAGCCTGTCTGTTCGGCAGCGCGGAACGACTGCTGCGATTCGACATGAATGAGTTTGTGTCACCGGCAGCTGTTCCGCTGCTGGCAGGAACATTTGCACAGCCGGATGGCCTGCTGACAGCAGCTGTCCGACGGCAGCCCTTTGCAGTGCTGCTGTTTGATGAAATCGAAAAAGCGCACCCCAACGTTTTTGATCTGCTCCTGCAGGTGCTCGGGGAAGGTCGACTCACGGACGCTCGCGGCCGCACCACGGATTTCGCCAATACGCTGATTGTATTGACCTCCAACCTCGGAACTCAGCGAAGTGCCCGGGGACCGGGTTTCGGCAGTGACAGCATGGATACGGGCCATCTGGCGCTGCGGGCTGCAGAGCAGTTTTTTCGGCCTGAGTTTTTCAATCGCATTGATCGGGTGATTCCGTTTGAGCGACTCTCGCGGGAGGACGTGCAGGAGATCGCCCGGCATTTGATGGCTGGTGTGCTGCAGCGGGAAGGACTCGTTCGACGCCAGTGCGTGCTGAATGTTTCAGCTGCCGTCACAGACTGGGTTGTCGAGCAGGGATTCAATCCGCTGCTGGGTGCGCGGGCGCTGAAGCGGGCGATCGAACGGGAACTGGCTCAGCCGGTATCGGCTCTGCTGGCCGATCTGCCTTCCGATTCCGAGACGGCTGCCGCTCCAGCCGTGCTGAGTCTGCTGGATGTCACACGTGGCGATGCCGGACTGGTGGTGTCCATGCGGCGGCTGCGGTTTCGGGCCGTTCAGCAGTCTCCGTACGGCGATGCGAACACCGCAGCGGAGCTGATCCTTGCGGACTGCGATCGGCTCCTCCGCGAGGTTGAAAGTTGTCTGCCACAGCTGAGGACGACCGGAGTTTTCGACAGCAGTGCGCTCACGCCCGAACAGACCCGCTATCTGCTGGTGCAGGACGAACTGCGACGTCTGCGGGAGCGGTTTGAGATCTTTGCTGAAGCTGAAGCGGCGCGCAGACACCGCAGCGCTGCGCCGGCAATACACCACAGGGGACGCTCCCGGACAACACAGTCCCTCAGACGATTCGGCCGTGATGATTTTCGCGAGGTCCTGACAGCGGAAGTAATTGACGAGGCGATCAATGAGTTCGTGCAGGGAGAACGTTCGGCTGTATCTCCACTGCAGCGTCCGCAGGAACTCCTCGCTCGCTGCTGCTGGCTGCGGAAACTGACCATATCCGATATCTCACGTCTGGACGAATCTGTGACACTGCGGGTCACCGTGCTCGATGCTGACAGGATCAGCTGTTTGTTGGCGTGGACGCGATGGTTTGTCGAGGGCTGGAGTGGAGGAGCCCATGGTGACAACTGGGGCCTCGAAATTGTCACACAGGACGATTCACCCACGGCAGCAAGTTTGGACGTGCGAATTCAGGGGCTTCTGGCGGCCGATGTGGCTGCCTCTGAACTCGGCTTTCAGCTGATCGAGATCGATGAACAGCCATCCCCGGTACTGCTGGCCGTGTCCGATCCATTCCAGCCTCCCCCGGAAGTGCTTGTGCGACGACTCAGACTCACCGCTGACCTGAGCCGCGTGCTGACGCCCGATGCCGCGGAGCTGCCTGGGCAACAGTGGCGGCCCTCGCTCCAGTAACGCCTGTTTGTCCCGAGGTGCCATTCGCATGCCCACCTGCAGTTTCCCGGTTCTGATCTGGAAGAACTCCGCCGGAATCTATACCGCGAGTCTGGTGGAGTCTGCTGCGCCCGTGGCGGTGGCGGCGTCCGCAAAGTCTGCACTGGAACAGCTCAAAAGTCTCCTCGAATGGCAGTACCGACAGGAGCCGTCACCAGCGCTGCCGGAGCTCCGCGATGCACAGCTGGTGGAGTACCGGGTGTGTGTGCGTCCGGAGTATCAGGACGCGCAGTCCGGGCGACGATATCCGGTAAGTCTGCCGGTGGAAATCCGGGTGCACTGCGTGCTGGCAACGCAGTCTGCAGACACACGACTGGCAGTCCTGCCGATTCCTGGGCTGCGACTGCAGCTGACCCGCTATGACAAACCGGACGAGTTTGTGCCGCGGATTGTGCAGCGCTGGTTTGAAGACCGCACACCGGGGGATCTGGCCCGTTTCGCTCCGCCGGATGAGGTGTGGCTGGAGCTGATCCATGTGACGCTGCAGGTCCGTCCCCGTGCGCGCCGCGAAGTGATTCGTCCGCTGCAGCTGGAGCAGGCAGCCGAGCCGCTCGGGGACACGCACGTGCGTGCGATGTTCGGGCGTGCCTGGGAGCGGGACGCTGAGGTGCGCGAGTTTGCCACTCGAGTGCACCGCGAAAAGGGCAGCTGGCTGCTCATTGGAGACACCGGCTGCGGCAAAACCACGATGCTTTGTGAAGCCGTGCGGGAGGTCGAGCGCGAAATGACGGCGGAGCAGAAGGCAGAAGATGACTCGTCGGCACCACTTCGGCCAGCCCGGCGATTCTGGCAAACCAGCGCCGGACGAATCATCTCCGGAATGATGTATCTTGGACAGTGGGAGGAACGTCTGGAAGGCATCATTGAGGAACTGGCTGCCATCGAGGGAGTGCTGTGCATTGATTCGCTTCCTGAACTGCTGCGGACCGGCGGGCGTGAGAGCACCGATAGTCTGGCTGCGTTCTGTGCTCCATACCTCCAGCGCGGTGAGCTGCGGATGATTGCCGAAGCAACACCCGCGCAGCTTGATGCCTGTCGGCGACTGCTCCCCGGCTTTGTCGATCTGTTCCACGTCTGCACCCTGAAAACACTCACAGCCCCTCGGGCCGTGCGAGTCCTCGAGCAGGTGGCTGAGACAACCGCAGCAATTTCCGGAGTCCGCGTTGCTCCGCGGGCTGCCGAGCGGGGCGTGCGGCTGTTTGAACGCTTTCAGTCGTGGCAGGTGTTCCCGGGGGCGGCTGTCACATTCTGGAAAGAGCTCCTCGAACGCAGCGAACGCCTGCCCGCAAAAGAACTGACAGAAGACGCTGTGCTGTCCGCGTTCCTCAGACGCACAGGGCTCCCGGAGCCGTTCCTGCGGGATGACTTACGGCTGGCTCGCGACACTGTGCTCCGGCAGTTCGAGTCAGAGATCATTGGCCAGCCTCAGGCCTGTGCGGCAGCAGCCGATGTGGTCATCCAGTTCAAAGCCGGCCTGAATGATCCGCAGCGGCCACTCGGGGTCCTGTTCTTCTGCGGCCCCACAGGCGTTGGCAAAACAGAACTGGCTAAAGCCGTTTCCCGCTGCCTGTTCGGCGCCGGGAGCGGCGAGCCGCCGGAAGATGGAGCCGCAGACCGTCAGCACGTGCCGCGGATGCTGCGACTGGACATGAGCGAATACTCGGGGCCGTGGGCCGCCGATCGACTGCTGCTGAACACCAATGGCGAATGCTCAGATTTTATCCAGCAGATTCGACGCCAGCCGTTCACAGTGCTGCTGCTCGACGAAATCGAAAAAGCACACCCGGCAGTGTTCGATGTGCTCATGACCGTCTTCGACGAAGGACGGCTCACGGATCGATTCGGGCGAATCACGTGGTTTCGCAGCACTGTGATTGTGCTGACATCCAATCTGGGATCAGAGAGTTCCGGCGCAGTGGGGTTTGGGGAGAACGCGGAACGTTCGTCAGGCCGTCACGAGGCAGCGGTACGGAACTTCTTTCGCCCCGAGTTTTTCAACCGGCTGGATCGAGTCGTCACGTTTGACCCGTTGTCGACGGAGGCGATTGAAGGCATTACCGAGAAGGAACTGCAGCGGATTGCCACCCGTGAGGGGCTGATCCGCCGCGGGGTGACGCTGGAATGGACAGCGGAAGTGGTGCGACACCTCGCCAACGCAGGTTTCGATCCTCGCTACGGTGCCCGTCCGCTGCAGCGAACGCTTGAAAGTCTGATCGTGGCCCCGCTCGCTGCCATACTGGTACAGAACTCTGTGACACCGCCCCCGGTGATTCGCTGTGAGCTGAAGGACGGCGCGATCCTGTTCTGCTGAACCCGGGACACGAGGCGAGTCCGCACGCAGCCACTGACGCGCGTGCTCTTTATCCCCCCAAAGACAGGGATGTGATCTGCTACTGAGTGCGTTCGTTCAACAATTCCTGCCGCAACATCGCGATCTGCTACTGGTGAACCCTCGTGTCGAGGAAAAGACACTCCGGAGCCCGTGCAGTGGGTCTGCAGAATTGGTGCGACCGGTGCAATTGGTGTCGTCGTTGTTTTCGTATGAACCGTTTCGGCCGCTGCAATCGTTCGTGAGGGACTGTCCCTGCATGCCTCCGGGGCCGAG
>CAZLOQ010000007.1:0-5491 GCA_964561125.1 uncultured Chitinophaga sp.
TTTCGCGGAACGCGGTGAGATGGTCACGGGAGCACCTCAGCAGAATACAAGCTTTATTCTGAATCCTGAAGTGACCAACACCGATGCGTTCACCCCCAGCCCCTACCAGGACATTCTGACCGGCGACTACGACGTCGAGATCCGCCGCGCCGCCGATTACGCTTCCTTCGTCGAGGGCAGTCCGACTCCAAACCCGGCCTTCCGCAGCATCGATACCAACGACCGGTTCACCAGACAGCAGTCCATCCGCATTCCCTCCGCTGTTGAACTGCGTGACGGCCAGACCTTCTCCATCAGCGACGGGATTTCGACCGTCACATTCGAATACGAAGACGAGCGGCTGCTGGACGGCGTTGCTCCGGGCCATCAGCCGATTCTCTTCAATCCCGCCAGCGTGGCTGTCATCGATCCGCGTTACGAAACTGTCGCTCACCTCACCGGTGAATCCGCGGCTACCATGGCTGCCCGCGTGCGTGACGCGATCAACTCCGTTCAGGTCCAGGGACTGCTGAACCTCCGCGCCGGGCTCTCGGATGGCACGGAAGACTCAACACAGCCCAGCACCAGTCCGATCGTCAACCTGTACGGCACCGCCATTGTGACTCTGACCGACGGTGTCACGACACCCTCCTCCGACGCCATGCCGCTCGGTGTCTTCGGTCGGCTCGCACCGCTGAACAACACCTCAGGCTCGAGCACGCTCTTCACATTCCGCAATACAACGCCGCTGATTGACCCCAACACGGGTTTCCCGGAACAGATTCGCAGCATTCGTATTCAGCTGCCAGGAGGTCAGAAGTTCGACCCGATCTCCATTCTCGGCGGCACCGGCAACGGCCCCCGTGTGAATCCTGCTTCTGACTTCGACACCCCGACCTTCACCACTCTCGACGCAGCCAATCCGTTCGTCCCGCAGTTCACGTTCTCTCCGGACTTCGACATCCTCACCATCGACTTCTCGTCTGTGGTCACGTCGCTGCAGACCGGTCCGGGCTTCGAGCGTGGTGACCAGCTGATCTTCGGCATCGACATCGACTACCTGACAGAACCCGTCTACGCTCTCAACGCGGCTGTGGAAGTTGAGTTCAGTTCCACCAGGACCGTGACAGCTCTGCTGGTCCCCGGTCGCTCCACCGCGGACATGGGCGTCCTTCGCCCCATCGATGACACGACGAACGTGATCTTCAGCGATGGCTACGGTGACCAGAACCAGTTCCGTGATCAGGGCCAACTGCTGATCGCGTCCAACTTCATTTCGGATTCACAGACCTGGGGGATCATTTCTGACGCCGCCCCGCGAACGGGTGGTTTCAATCCTCCGCTCACCGGAGCGCTCACACATGCCGGCCCGGTGCGAAATCTCCGCGAGCCCAACCTGAATCGCTGGGTTCCCGGGATTGTCATTGCCAACAACGTGATCGTGCAGAGCGGTACCGGTGGGATTCTGTTCAGCGGCGATGTGCCGCCGGGAGCGATCGATTCGGTTGGTCCGGTGCCCGTGGGGCGGATCATCAACAATACCATCGTCGGCAATCCGGGGACTCCTTCCGGAACGGGTATCCGAGTTGAACAGAGCACCAGTCCGACGCTGCTGAATAACATCGTTGCCGACCTCAGCACCGGAATCTTTGTCGACGCTTCGTCCCAGACTCTGGGTACCGTCATCGGTGGTACCCTGTATCGCAACAACGGCACCAATGCCAATGCGGGCACTCTGGGCACAGGCACGTTCCCCATCGTGCTCAGCAACACCGCTCCGCTGTTCGTCGACCAGGCTCGCCGCAACTACTACCCCGCTCCGCTTTCCCAGGCGATCGACAGCTCGATCGACTCACTCACCGATCGCACTCCGTTCATCACCGTGCGTGATCCGCTGGGCATTGGCGTGTCGCCGATCAAGACACCGGCCGAAGACGCCTACGGCCAGACCCGCGGCGACGATCCGGACGTCAACACCCCTGCCGCTCAGGGTTCCAACGTCTTCAAGGACCGCGGGGCTATTGACCGTGTGGACTTCTTCCGCCCGACGTCCTTCTTCAGCACACCGCTCGACCAGTCCCCGCTGGATCTCGATTCCGGCCTTGATGCCGTCTGGCTGAACACTCCGACAACCGTCCGCGAACTGATCATCACACTGCGTGATGTGGGCATCGGCGTTGACGACGGCCGTGTGTTCCTTGATGGGTCCCAGTTCAAGCTCTACATGGACGACGGCGTGAAGCAGGCCACGGACCTGCCTGATCTTCCGGACGGCACAATCATCACTGAGGGGCTGCTGACACTGGGTGTCGATTACGTCTTCGTCTACAACTCCGTTTCGAACGAAGTGATCTTCCGTTCCACCACTGCCTTCCCGTTTGAACGTAAGTACCGGATCACCGTCGACAACAACGACGCCACAGCGGATGGTGTCGACGGTATTCGTGACCTCGCCGGAAATTACCTTGCCCCCAATCGCAGTGACAACACGACACAGTTCACGCTCCTGCTGACGGACGGCATCAACGATCCCCCGGTGAACGCGGTCCCGCTTGCTCAGACAGTGAATGAAGACACGGACCTGATCTTCAGTGCTGCGGCCGGCAACGGAATATCCGTATCAGATGCCGACGTGTGGCTCGGTAACAACACGCTCCAGGTCACGCTGACTGCTGTCAACGGCATCATCACGCTGTCCCGGACAACCAATCTGACGTTTACCGCCGGCGACGGCACCGCCGACACCACGATGACCTTCACCGGCACCGTGGACATGATCAACCGGGCTCTCGAAGGCATGCGGTTCCGGTCTGCCTTGGATTACTTCGGGCCGGCGTCCATCACGATCACCACCAACGACCTCGGCGGCTTCACCGGTCCTCCCACGTCTCCCCCGGCACCGCAGGAAGACACCGATGTGATCCCGATTAACGTAGCTCCGGTGAATGACCCGCCGTCCTTCACGCTGCCGAACCTGATTGTGAATTCCACTGAGGATCAGGGTCAGGTCACGGTTCCGGGATTCATGACCGCCGCGGTTGCGGGACCAGCGAATGAAACAGAGTCGATCTCTGCGATTTTCGACTGGACCGTTGAAGGAGCGTGGTCGACTGCACCGCTCACCTTCTTCTCCGTTGCCCCGGCTGTTTCTCTGGACCCCTCCGATCCGGCCACCTACGGGCAACTCACGTTTACCACAGCACCAGACGTCAACGGCAAGGCCATTGTCCGGGTCTGGCTGCGGGACGGTCATCCGACCGATAGTCTTGAAAGTCCGAGGGTGACCTTTGAGATCATCGTTTCTGCGGTGAATGATGCCCCGGTGATCACCATCAATCCGTTGTTGACAGTCACAGGCGGTGAGGTGCAGATCTCCAGCAACGAAGACGGTCCTCTGGTTTCGACCACGATTTCAACTCTCTTTGCCCCGGGCCCCGCAACCGCCCTCGACGAACTTGCTACACAGTACGTTTTCTTCACCACGCGGAATCTGCAGACTCTGTCCGGCAATCTGACTTTCAGCACGCTGAATGTCACCACGGCGGCCATTCTGCGGTATGTCAGTGCCGCCGACGCAGCCGGTGTGGCCACACTCGAAGTGGTGGCCGTCGACGACGGTTCCCCGACATCGCCGGATGTGAATACGTCACTGCCCGTGCCCGTGCGAATTACGGTCAACGAGATCAACGACGCTCCCGTTGCGGTTGCTGGTCCGTCTGTGATCGACGACGGTGATGATCTGCTGCTGGATGCCAGCGGCAGCTTCGACGTGGATGTGCCCGTCTTCCAGGCCTCTTTAAGCTATGCCTGGGACATCGACAACAATGGCACGTTCGAGACCACATTTGCGACAAAGGACGTGCCTGGTGGAACTCCTGACCGGTTCTCCGTGAGCTTCAACTACCTTGCGGCACTCGGAGTGACCTCGCCATCGATACGCAACATTCGGCTCCAGGTCACCGATCCTGCTGGTGTCTCGAACACCACCAGCACCACACTGCAGACGCTGATCGTCGATTACGGCGACGCTCCTGCCACGTTCGGCACCAACCGCGCCGATTCCGGTGCTGCTCACACCATCAGCAACACCCTGCGACTGGGTGCGCTGGTTGATGCAGAACGCAACGGTGCTCCCGGAGCAGACGCTGACGGCGATGATACAACGGGATCTGCTGATGAGGACGGCGTCACCTTCCCCGTGCCGCTTGAGGCTGGCAACGTCGGCCTGCTGAACTACGTGGATATTACTTCCTCCGGAGCCGGTGTGGTCAATGTCTGGCTGGACCTTGACAACAATGGTGTCTTCGATGACGCTGATCACCTGACCGCGACGTCCTCGGGTTTCGCCGTGGTCAGTGGAAGCAATCGCTTCTTCTTCACCATCCCGGCCGGCACGGCATTCGGTGATCGCACGATGCGGTTCCGTCTGAGCACTGCCGGAGGATTGAACCCGACTGGTCGGGCTGCTGACGGCGAGGTGGAGGACTACAAGGTCAACATCCGACCGCTGTCAACTCCTGTGAAGCCCACGATCAATCTGCCGATCGACATTACGCCGAGCAACGGGATTCTGCCGCAGACCAGTGACACCACGCCCCTGATCGGCTGGACCGCCCACTCTGAAAACTTCTATTACACGCTGGTGATCACCAGCAATGCGTCCGGTCAGACGGTCTACAGCAGATCGAACATCACGTTTAACTTCCAGGAAGTTGGTGCGCTGCAGCCGGATACCTCCATCCTGCCACTTTCGGACGGTACCTATACCGCCACGCTGACGCCGTTCAATCGCATCGACACAGCCGGCGAGAGTGCCACATACCAGTTTGATGTCGTGCGGGTGAGCGTCACCGAGCCTGCCGGAGATGTGGCATCAGCCACTCCGATCGTTCGCTGGAATCACGTTCTGGAGACGAAAACCTACCGCGTCACTGTCCGCTCACTGAACACCGGTTCAATTGTCGAGCAGACAGACATCGATACGCTGGGGCGGCCTGTTCCCAACGAATACCAGCTGGCCGTGAGTCTTCCCATCGGACGCTACCAGGTGTCGGTCACGGCCGTTGATCAGGCGGGTCTGTTCGGTACCCCAAGCGATCCTGTCAGCTTCCAGATCCGTACGGCTCCCGTGGTCACCGGGCCGGCAGCGACCGTTAATGTGCCGCGACCGACGATCACATGGAGCGGTGTCAACGGAGCGCTCAATTACGAGGTGGAAATCTTCAACCTCACGGACAACGTGCTTGTCCGGCGTGCTTCCGGCATCGTGGGGACTTCGTACACGCTCCCGGTGGATCTCACACTCGGCCGCTACAGTGCTCGTGTGCGGGCCTTCAACACGTTCGGCGACAGCAGCTTCTTCAGCAGCGACCGAGTGTTCGGGTATTCGCCGTCGATCACCGTCGCGTCTCCCGGCAATCGACTCCCCGATAACACGCCGACCTTCCAGATCAATGCCGTCCCTGCTGCGGACCGCTATGAACTGTATGTGTTCCAGGATTACGGGACCGGA